>JAGGYC010000057.1 GCA_021162745.1 Desulfuromonas sp.
CCTGTTGCTGATCCTGTTGCTGATCCTGTTGCTGATCCTGTTGCTGATCCTGTTGCTGATCCTGTTGCTGATCCTGTTGCTGATCCTGTTGCTGATCCTGTTGCTGATCCTGCTGCTGATCCTGCTGCTGATCCTGCTGCTGATCCTGCTGCTGATCCTGCTGCTGATCTTGTTGTTTCAGATACTTCTCAACGGCCTGCTTGTTGGCCAGGGCATCCTCATGGTCGGGATCAAGCTCTAACGCCTGATCGTAGGCGTTTACCGCCTCCGCCAGTTGGCCACTGCGAGCCAGGGCATTGCCGCGGTTATAGCAATCGTCGGCACTGTCGGCGTGGGCGAACAGTTCGGCCGCTTCAGCGAATTTGTTGTCGCGATACAGGGCACTGGCTTTCCAGCGTGGATCGTTAAACTGCTGCCCGGCGCGGGTGTAATCGTTATTGCTAAAGGCCTGGGCGCCGCGTTGATCCGTTGTGTGCCACAGAGTGTTCCAGTCTGTGGGCCATTCCAGCGCCTGCGCCGGACTCGGCAGCCACAATGTCAGACACAGCATCAACAGCCAGCCGCGCCGGAAACCCAGAGCTACCAGCAGTGCCAGCGGCCATAGCAGCCATGGCCCCTCTTCGCGCCAGCGTTCGGTGATCGCCTGGCTGGTTTCGTCGTCCAGGTTGCCGGGCTGTTGTTCAATGCCGGCCAGCAGGGTATCAAGATCGCGGTTGTCGATGGTCAATGGATGATAGCGACCGCCACCGTCACGCGCCAGCTGTTGCAGAGCCGAACTGTTCAGCTGGGGCAACACCAGTTGGCCGGAGCTGTCTTTTAGAAATCCGCCCTCGGCCTGGGGGATGGGGGCGCCGTCGCTGGTGCCGACACCGAGTATCGCGAGGCGAAAGCCCTGCTTGGCCAACTGTCGGGCGGCGGCTTCAGCACCCTGCGGTTGATCGTCATCGGTGACCAGCAATAGCGTGCCTTGCGACAATCCGGCCTGTTGCAGCAGCTCACTGCCGAGTTGAATCGCCTGCTGCGGGGCGCTGCCCTGAACCGGCATCAGCGCTGGTTCGAGACTGCCGAGCAGGGCGGTGATTGTTTTGGTGTCGTCGGTTAACGGTACGACGGTAAAGGCTTGACCGGCAAACACGACTAGCGCCGTCTGCCCCTCGCGGCGTTCGCGCAGCAGGTCGGTCAGTTTCAGTCGTGCCTGCACCAGTCGACTTGGTTTCTGGTCTGCCGCCAGCATCGATTGTGATAGATCAAGCAGCACCACCACTGCCGATTGTTGACGAAACAGCGGTTGTGGTTGTTGTTGCCACACCGGCCCGGCCAGGGCAATGAGGGCCAGTAGTCCGGCGGTCAGAACTAACAGATAGGGGCTGAGGCGGCGCTTGCTGTCTCGACCGATGAGGATATGCGGCAGCAATTCGCGGTCGCACTGGTTGTGCCAGCTGGAGCGTTGTTGATGGCGGCGATACCCCCACCACAGCACGGCGCACAGTACGGGGATCAACAGCAGCCACAGTGGACGGAGAAAATGGAATGATTGCGTAAGCTGGTCGAAATAAGTCATGACCACCCCCGTGAGCGGCTGCCGAGCAATAACAGGCTGGCCAAAAACAGCGTGACGCCGAGAGGCCAGAGGTAGAGGTCGGTCAGTGGCCGATAGATGTTTTTCTCTTTCTCCACCGGTTCCAGCAGGTCGAGCTGCTGGTAGATCTGTGCCAGTTCGGCGGTGTCGCGAGCGCGAAAATATTGGCCACCGGTCATCTCCGCCATCCGGCGCAGGGTGGTTTCATCGAGGTCGGCTGATGGATTGACGGTGCGTTTGAAGAACAAGACTCCCGTCTCCATTGTCTCGGCTCCAAGACCGATGGTGTAGATCTTCAACGCCATATCGGCGGCCAGTTGTGCGGCCTTTTCCGGTGCTATCTGACCGCTGGTGTTGGCACCGTCGGTGAGCAGAATCAACACGTTACGGGCGCCCTTGTCGCTGCTCAGCCGTTTGAGCGCCAGACCGACGGCGTCGCCGATAGCGGTTTTTTTGCCGGCCAGGCCGATCACTGTCTCGTTGAGCAGCCGGGTCAGGGTGGTGTGGTCAAAGGTGAGCGGTGTCTGCACGTAGGGTTGGTCGCCAAACAGGATTAGGCCGAGGCGGTCACCGGGACGGTGCCTGATAAATTCACCGGCTACGGCCTTGAGCGCTGTGAGACGGTTGACCTTATTACCGCGTAGCTCAAAGTCCTCGATCTGCATACTGCCGGATAGATCCACCGCCATCATCAGGTCGCGACCGCTGACCGGTAACTCCAGTGCCTGACCGAGCCATTGCGGGCGGCTACAGGCCAGAACCAGCAGCAGCCAGCACAGAATGGTCAACCATAGTCGCAGCCGTGATGTCGGTCTGGGGACGCTGCCGGTTTGAGCGGCGTCGCTGGTAAAGGGGGCGAGGTTGGGCACCCACAGGGCGGCATGGCTTGCTTGTTCGGCCCTTGGCATCCAGCGGTAGATCAGGTAGGGCAGCGGCAGCAGGGCGATGGCCCATGGCCAGGCAAATTGAATCATTTTCGCCTCCCGTTCGCGGTGACTTTGGGGGCGAGGGGCAGTTGCTTGAGCCAACGTCGGCAGAGGCGGATCAGGGCGCTTAACGACTCCTCGTCCAGATCGGTGTGGGGTTGATAAGGACCACTGGCCAGTGGGCGGCCAACACCGTCGGTGAACGGTTGATCATTGAATGGCCGGTTGAGAAATTGCAGCCACTCTTCGCCGTGCAGAGCGGCACAGTCGGCGTCGGGAAAGTGGAGAATCGCCATGTGACGCATCAACTGTGACAGCTGTTGCAGTAGCAGCCGACTATCGCGTTGAGCGGCGTTTTGCTCCAGTTCCAGCAGTTGCTGTAGGCCAAGGCGGTGGTAGTGGCGGCGGTGATAGCGTTTGAGCTGCCAGACGATCAAAGAGACCAGCAGCAGGGTCAGGGCGAGCAACAGCCACCAGCCGGGAGCTGGCGGCCACCAGCCGATGGCCTCGGGCAGATGGATATCACGCAGTTGCAGGGCGTCCGGGGTCATCGTTGCCCTCCTGCTGTTTGTCCTCGCAGGCACTCCACCGGATTGTCGCTGGTGGCACAGGTGAAAAAGCGTGCTCTGCTGCGTTGGCAGAACTGTTGCAGTCGTTGCCGATGGGCTTCGAACTGTGCACTGTAGTGATCACGGAACGGGCGATTGCCGGTGTCGAGTTGTAGCGGTTGTTGGCCATTGCTCAGGGGGTAGACCCCAGCGGTCGGCAGGGAGGTCTCCATGATGTCGTAACACAGGATCAATTGCAGTTGGCAGTGGCGGCCGAGCAGCGTCAGCTGTTTTTCAACGTTGTCGTCCCACTGAGCAAAATCGCTGATCAGGGTCACCAGGCTGCCGGGGCGGGCAACACGATGCAGGCGGGCCAGGGTCTGGTGCAGCCGCTGCTGGGGGTCGAACGGTTGATGGAGTTCGCGTTGCCAGGCCGGGGCGTTGACCATCTGCCGCAGCATGGCCAGTACGCCGCGTTTGCCCGATTGCGGGCGCAGTTCAACATGGCGCTCTTCGGAAAACAGAAAAGCACCGAGGCGGTCGCTATTGGCCAGCGCCTGCCAGCCGATCAGCGCCGCCAGTTGCGAGGCTTGAACAGCCTTGAACGAGCCGCGGGTGGCGAAAAACATCGGTCGCCGGTAGTCGAGGGCCACCAGTACCGGCCGCTCGCGCTCCTCATGAAACAGTTTGGTGTGCGGCTTGCCGGTACGCGCTGTCACCCGCCAGTCGATGGTGCGGATATCGTCCCCATTTTGATAGCTGCGCACCTCAGAAAATTCCATCCCCCGGCCACGAAACGGCGAACGGTAACCGCCGTCCTGTCGAGCCAGACTGCGTAGCGGACGATGTAGACCGGCGTCAACCTGTCGGCGCAGGGCGATCAGACCGGGCAGGTCGATGGCGATGCGGGGGTTGCTGGGTTTTTTGCTGGCTGATGGATTCATACAGCTCTCTTGACTTTGGTTTTAATGCGTTTCTGGTCAATCCGTTGTCGGGTTATGCTCCGCTAATCCGACCTACCATTTTATCGTTTTCAACGAAATAGTGGAAATGTAACATTCACCACCAACAGGGTGTTGCAAAACGGTACCACGGAAGAAATAGATACCGATCAAGCATTCAAATTATTCAAGTCGTTGTTTTGGAAAAGTGACCACTCAGTCGGCCTCAAGGTCCGACTTGCCGCCAAGGTGAAGCAAGACGGAAACAGACTCATCGTCGGTGGATGTGCGACCCCCGGAGGGCAAGGTTTTAAGGCCATTTTTTGCGTACTTTTTTGTGGCCTTTCAAAAAAGTACGTCGGCTGCGGGACGAAACCCGCGAACTTGACTTTAGGTTTTAAGGGTTTGGAATCAACAGTTGTCGGGTTACGCTCCGCTAACCCGACCTACAAAACTCTCGTTGACGCTCATTACGTTCGGCGGCGACAAACGGGGGACCCTAGTGCCGTACCGATATGAATTTTCGGACAGCCATCCTACGGAACAGGAATCCGGGCAATCAGTTCACCGACCAGGCGGTCAACACTGACCCCTTCAGCCTCGGCTTCATAGCTGAGCAGCACGCGGTGGCGCAGTACATCGAAGGCCAGCTGCTGAATATCCTCCGGCGTTACATAGTCTCGGCCCAGCAACCAGGCGCGGCTGCGGGCACAGCGATCAAGGGCGATGGTGGCACGCGGGCTGGCACCGTATTGAATCCAACCGGCCAGATCGTCGCCATAGCGTTGTGGTTCGCGGCTGGCGAGGATGATCTGTAACAGATAGCTTTCCAAATTGTCGGCCAGGTAAACGTCGAGTACCGCGTTGCGTGCCTGCTTCAATTGGGCGCGGCTGATAGATTGCGTGTTGGGTTCAACACTGGGTTGGGCGGCCTCGCGGCGTGCCAGTTGCAGGATCTGCCGCTCGGCCTTTTCAGCCGGATAGCTGACGTTGACATGGAGCAGAAAACGGTCGAGTTGGGCTTCGGGCAGCGGGTAGGTGCCCTCCTGCTCGATGGGGTTCTGGGTCGCCATGACCAAAAAAGGTTCGGCAAGGGTATAGGTGGTCTGGCCGACGGTGATCTGGCGTTCGGCCATCGCTTCGAGCAGGGCCGATTGCACCTTGGCCGGAGCGCGATTGATCTCATCGGCCAATACCAGATTGTGGAACAGTGGCCCCTGCTGAAATTCAAAAACGCCCTGCTGCGGGCGGTAGATCTCGGTGCCGGTCAAATCGGCGGGCAACAGGTCGGGGGTAAACTGGATGCGGTGAAAACTGCCTTCCAGATGTTCACCAAGTAGGCGGATGGCGCGGGTCTTTGCCAGGCCGGGAGCGCCTTCGACTAAAAGATGGCCGTCGGCCAGCAGGGCAATCAGCAGTCGCTCAATCAGTTGCGGTTGGCCGATAATCTGTTGGTCAAGGCGATGGGAAAGTTGCACAAACAGCTGTTGAATCGTTTCCATGAATCGTTTCTCCATCTGATCTGTCAAATTGTGTATTTTTTACACTGTGTAGCGGAAGGTGTCTTACGGACAACAGTTTTACCCCTGTGGCAGGTGAAAAAAAAGGTGCAAATGCACAGTTTGAGAGTGGGCGTTTAAAAAAAAATGCAACGTGCTATGATAGGCCGCCGTTTGCAGTGCTAATCATGAAGGCGGCTAATCTGTTTAATTTTAACGAAAGAGTTGCACGATGAGTGATCTGCCGGAAATCCCCCTCGGTAAAGCTACCGCCTATCCAGACCAGTATGATGCCGCCCTGTTGTTCCCGGTGCCGCGTCAGCTTAAACGCGACGAAATCGGCGTCAGTCATCCGCTGCCGTTTTGCGGTGAAGATCAGTGGAACGGCTACGAGTTGTCGTGGTTGAACAGCAAAGGTAAGCCGGTAGTGGCGTTGGCGGTGTTCCGTTTCCCCTGCACCTCGGAGTTTCTGGTCGAGTCGAAATCGTTCAAGCTCTATCTCAACTCCCTCAATCAATGTCGTTTTGCCGATACTCAACAGGTGACACAGCTGTTGCAGCGTGATCTGTCGGCAGTGGTCGGAGCGCCGATGACGGTTGAGTTGAGCGGTGTCGATGAGATTGAACCGTGGCAGGTGCAGCGTTTGTCGGGGATCTGTCTCGATGAGATTGATCTTGATGTTGAGTATTACCAACTCAAAGCCGAGCTGCTGATGGGGGCTGCCGATCCGCAGCAGATTGTTGACGAGACCGTCCACAGTCATCTGTTGAAGAGCAACTGCCTGATCACCTCCCAGCCTGACTGGGCCAGCGTGTGGATCGATTATCGCGGGGCGAAGATTGATCACCGGGCGTTGTTGGCCTATCTAATCTCCTTTCGCCAGCATAATGAATTTCATGAACAGTGTGTTGAGCGGATCTTTACCGACTTGATGCGCTTTTGTCAGCCGGAGAGGTTGACGGTGTATGCTCGTTATACGCGGCGCGGGGGATTGGATATTAATCCCTGGCGTAGCACTGAGAAGGGGAGTGCGCCGCACTGGCGGTTGAGTCGGCAATAGTTTGTTTTTCTATTGCAACGTAACACACCAGGGCCCCCGGTTTGTCGCCGCCGAACGCAATGGTTTTGTAGGTCGGGTTAGCGGAGCGTAACCCGACAAATGTTGATTCCAAATCCTTAAAACCTAAGGTCAAGTTCGCGGGTTTCGTCCCGCAGCCGACATCCTTTCTTTGCAAAGCCCCAAAGAAAGGATGCAAAGAAATGGCTTTTGAACCCAGCCCTCCGGGGGTCGCAGATCCACCGACGATGAGTCGGTTTCTGTTATGCTTCACCTTGGCGGCAAGTCGGATCTTTCGACCGACTGAGTTAATGGTTATTCATAGCTGAGGCGTTGATTAACTTGGTTGTTTGGGTGGTGTCTGGTTTTTCCGTGGCACTGTTGTGCAACACCCTGTTGGTGCTGTCATAAGTCATGGTAGGTGACATTGCTCGGCAACATAAAAGTCAAAATCAAAGACTTAACTTGTAACATCATATTTATTTTATGATTGCAGGTGCGACACCGTTCTTTATTGTGTCCCTGCTTTATTATTTAAGGAGAATTGAACCGTGAAAGACACAGGAAAGATTCCGACAACCAACATTGATTTAAGCGGCGAAGCCGATTGGACACCCTTCGATGCCCCAGCCCTGGTGGGTGCATCGCTCCGTTTTGTGTCTGGTGAGCCCGATGGCGATCGCTATCGGGTGCGCTACTATCGCAACGCAAAGCAGGAGCTGCGGGCACGCATCTGGTTCGGTCCCGCAACTGAAGGGCCTCCCGGTCACTCTCACGGTGGTGCCATGGCTGCTGTGCTCGACGAGGTGCTGGGTCTGGCGGCCTGGACAGCAGGGTATGCCATTGTTGTTGGCAACCTCAATATCAGCTTCCGCAACTTGCTGCCATTGGGCGCGGTGGTCACTGTTGAGAGTACGGTGGTGTCAGTCGCAGGGCGCAAGGTGATGGTTCACGGCGCGATCTGCCAGGGGGATACTGTGTTTGCCTCTGCCGAATGCCTATGCATTACCATTCCACAGCAGGCGGATTAAGAGATCTATTTTAAGGTCGTTTTTTGCTTGCTGCAGTTGTGCCTGTCAAAGAATGGTTGTCGGTATTGGGATGGAAAAGCGCGATATTTATTGTTTCATCACGCAGGTTAAAACCATGGACTTTTAGTCCAAGTCTTTCAGATGTTACTCATTTTTATGTTTTTGGATGGTTTTTGTTTTGGGGGTTGAACTTGTTTTTAGGGACTTTCATTCCCGATTAAACCCCTGCACTTTAGTGCAGGGTTGTTTAGTTTAAAAACAACGCCGAATCGGATGGTTTCCCGGTTCGGTGTTATTGTGTTTGATTGTGAAAACTGGGGAGCGTCTCCAGTTTCTATAAACAGCGACAATTGTCGTTGGCCGCGTTGTTGCGGCTTAGTCACTTTTCCAACCGAAAACAGCAGTTTTCGGCATCCAGGTTTTCATGAACAAAAACGGATATTATTTTTACGCAGCGATGGCCCGTCAGGTCCTCAGCGCCATGGATAGCGGCGAGGACAGCGTCGATATCTCCATCGACCTGAACCTTTCCCGTGAGCGGTTTGCTTTGTGCGGTGATGAGCTGATCCTTGATGCCGAACATCGGCTGAGTCGAGATGAGCTTCGCCAGATTGAGCGCAAGGATAATCGAATCTATGCTCTGCAAGACGGGCAGCTCGAGGTGCTTGAGGTCAGAGGTGATGGTTATTATAAGCTGGTGCCGACGGACCAGGCACCGCTGCTGGAGATCAGTGGGGTGAAAATGCATATCTCAAAGGGGATCAATCCCTTTGAGAGTGCCGGGCAGATGGCTGGACAAGTGGTAAAAAAAGGCGATCGGGTCCTGGATACCTGTAGTGGGCTGGGCTATGCGGCCTCGGCGGCGCTGAAACTGGGCGCGCGTGAAGTTGTCTCCGTTGAGCGCAGTGCCACGGTGATGGCGTTGCGAAAAAAAAATCCGTGGTCGCAGCGAATATTTGGTGAAAATATCCACTTGATTCATGGCGATATCAATGAATATATCCGCGAGCTGGCGACGGCATCCTTTGACGCGGTGATTCATGACCCGCCGCGTTTTTCCCTGGCCGGGGAACTCTACGGCGAGCAATTTTACCGTGAAATTTATCGGGTGCTGAAGCGGCGTGGGGCACTGTTCCACTATACGGGTAACCCGCATCAGCTCAAACGTGGCAGCAGCTTTGTCGATAATGCGGCACGGCGGCTTAAGGCGGCTGGCTTCACCAAGGTCGTGAAAGTCACTGACCTCATGGGGGTCACGGCGTATAAATAACCGCTCGCTCCGTCTTTATTTCACCGGTTTTGTCCTGATGGCGACGCTAGGGGTGGGGCCACCGGAACTATGAAAACCACACCCCACAACCAAAATACCCTAACGCCT
Source organism: Desulfuromonas sp. (assembly GCA_021162745.1). Taxonomy (GTDB): domain Bacteria; phylum Desulfobacterota; class Desulfuromonadia; order Desulfuromonadales; family Desulfuromonadaceae; genus Desulfuromonas. Next base: position 8,960 of record JAGGYC010000057.1, read on the forward strand.
TAGCAATGAAAAAGTGTCAACTCAGTCAGTCTTCAGACCTGACTGGCTGCCTAACTAACGCATAATGGAAAACGACTCATCGTCTGTAGATCAGAAATTCACGCGAAGCGGGTTATGAGGCCATTTTTTGCTCACTTTTTTGCGGTCCTGTAAAAAAGTACGTCGGTTGCGGGACGAAAACCCGCGGTCTTGATCTTTTGATTTATTTTGCCAGCTCCAGTTACACCTTCTGCAACACCAAACAAACATAACCATACTCCTCCCCATAACGCCGCCAAAGGCGTATCTCTTTGGTAATATCCTCATAGACCTGACTCGGCCCATACTCTGTTTCCGCCTGTTGGGTGCACTGTTCCATGTCGGCATAAAACGCCAGCCAGTCCGCCTGATCCAAATTAAACCGCTCCATCACTCGATAGCCCCGTTGCTCAGCCTGCAGTTGCCGCTCGGCAGGCGAGGTCATGGTCGGATATTCCTTCTGCCACCAGTCAGCGCATTCCTGACTCGGCTGGTCGGTCAACCACACCGCATCGCTGACAAACAGGTAGCCACCGGGACGCAGTAGCCGCTGCCACTCTTTGAGGGCTTTTTCAAAACCCATCATATAGGCGCAGCCTTCAGCCCACAGCAAATCGAAACTGCCATCAGCGTAGTCCTCCAATTGTTGCATGTCGCCGAGGATCGCCGTGATCCGTTGGCCAAGCTGTTGTTGTTTGACCTGTTGGTTGACGTCGTCGATAAATGGCTGGTGGTTATCGAGGGCGGTGATCTGCGCCTGACTATGCTTGGCCAGTGTAATACCGCTGCTACCGCGACCACAGCCGAGTTCAAGGATGGTTTTGATCGCCGTCAGATCGCCGCTGGTTTCGTTGGCGCTGATGGCATCGAGGGCATGCAACGTGGCTTGTTCACTACCGGGACCTTGGCGCTGCATCCGTTCAAAGACTTTGAAAAAATCGTTCATGTAACTGTCGTGTTCGCTCATATCGCGTGATACCCATCGAATGTGGAAAATTTCTTTTTCGCTAAAGCCCATCTGTCGCAACCATTGGACATGGGCGTCAGCGGAAAGCTGTTCAAAATTGTGGTGCCATTGCTGAAGCTGATGCTTGCTCGCACGGTGATCCATCTGCTTGCCGGTCTGATGTTTATAGAGCGCTTGGAGTAGCTGTTGCGTAACTTCCATCTGTTGTAGTTCCTGTTGTAAGCGCACAAGATGCTGTTCAATGAGGGTGCTCTCGATGTTACCGTTGAGCACCTGTTGGCATTCGTCGAGACTGAATCCGGCCTGTTGTAATTGTCTGAGTACGATTAAGTGGGTGACATCATGTTCGCTATAACGGCGATAGTTGTTTTTTGCCAGCCGTCGTGGACTGATGATCCCCAGTCGTTCGTAGTAGAGCAGGGTAGAACGGGCAACGCCTATTTTTTGTGATACTTCGGTAATGCTATACATCGGTTTTAAACTCCATTTGTGGTGGTTCAGCGCTGATCTGTGAATCACTGTAAGGGATGAACCTTTAGACAGGTCAAGGCGTTAAATGTATCTTTTTCAGAATTTATTTTATAGTCCGTGATCAACACGTGGCCGCAAGTACACCGGAAACTTAGGCAAACCTGAGGCGTAGAATCCGTAATGTTTAAAGGTGATAATGCTGCCGATGGCCGGTGGAGATTCACGTTCGGCGTCACTGAAGCCGGAACCGATTTTTAAGCGTGTACCATTCTTCAATTCAACCAGCAGCGCGCCAAGACGACCCTGATTGCGCCCTTTACCGGGCAGCTGAGCGACAACGGTGGCTTCGCTGTCCTGATAGCTTTTGACCTTGAGAATCGTTGTGCTGCGGCCACGTTCATAACCGGCATTGGGGTGACGGACGATCAATCCTTCACCGCCGAGCTGTTCAATATGGTGTAGCTGCTGCTGGAGGTGATGCTGATCGACGACAGGAATCTGCTCGATGACAAAGGCGTAGCGGGAAGGATGGTGTTCAAACCACTGCCGGGCCTGTTCAATCCGCAGTTGAAAGCCGCCGCTGGCCTGTGGCACATCGAAGATAGCAAGTTTCAGTTCCAGCCAGCCGGGGTGTGGTTGTTGACGACGAACGATTGATGTCGTCTGTTCAAACTGGTCGCGTCCGCCCCACAGTTCCCCTTCGATGGCAAACGGTGGCAGGTTACGGGTAAATTCAGCCGGAGGATAGAATCGATGGCCGTTTTTCGACCACAGCTGGTGGCCGTCCCAATAGCCGCGCACGCCATCGAGTTTTTCGCTCATCAGCCAACCGCTGACTTCCGTAGCATCGCTGTAGGTTTGCGGTAGCATAGGGGTGTGAGTGGGCTGTTGTGCCGTTGCCGGAGTCAGGGATAGAAACAGTAGACACGGCAGGATAAAGAGCACAATGGCCCATTGCACGAGTGGAGGGTGTTTTTCAGGGGGGATCGCCATAGTATTCTTTCCGTAACGGGCAGTGTTGGTGTTGGCTAATTCACTTTAGTAGAGTTAAGCGTCGAGTAAAATAGTGTCGTCGTGGTGGCGGGAATAAGGAGTTGGTTTAAGGGGTTGTTCTACACAAAAATAAATATTGGCTGGAACAATCCGAAGTGGGGGTAATGGAGTTCGATTGGCGTTGATCAGCAGCCGTTATAGATGACGCCTGACGTGGCGGCATAGCGTTGCAGTTGCCGGACGGCCTGGGGGCGCAGCAGGTCGGTCACCACCTCGATGCCACGTTGTTGCAGGCTGTGCTGCCAGGGCTGAGGTTTGCAGCCTTCGTCAAAACCGATCAGGCGTGCATCTTCGTCGCGGGCGGCGCAGGTCAACCGTTTCACCCCGGACCAGGGGATGGCACCGAGGCACATGGAGCAGGGTTCTGTGGAACTGACCAGTTCGTAGTGATGGCCATCGCTTTCACCGCTATCTGTTTGACCGAGGATCGCCTGGCCCAGTTGCTGCTGGGCGAAGCTGAGGGCGACAATTTCAGCATGGGCTGATGAGCAATGACATGGCAACACCAGATTGATAGCGGCACTGATTAACAGACCGCTGTGTTGGTCGAAGACGGCGGCGGCAAAGGGGCCACCGAACCGTTCGTCAATGGTACGATCCACCAGTTCCAGCACCAGCTGCATCCGCTGTTCCGGTTGCGGACAGTAGGCCGTATCGCCGACGATCTCGGTAACCCAGGTTGGCAACTGCAGGCTGAACGATAAATGATTCATGGGGAACTCCTGAGTTTGAGCTGGATTAACTTTCACCGGACAAATTTGCATCCTGTTCAGGAACAGGTAGTAGAATGTGAGCGCTGGTGCCATGGCCCAAGGTACTTTCAATCCAGATGGTGCCGCCATGGGTTTCGATGATGTTTTTGACAATTGACATCCCCAACCCCAGGCCACCGACGGCGGTGTTGGTACCATCGACACGGTAAAACTTGTCAAAAACCCGTTCTCGCTGCGCCGGGGTCATGCCGATCCCCTGATCACTGATGGTCAGCCGGAAACCGTCGATGGTTCGCTCGGTGCGGATATCAATATCACCGCCATCGGGAGAGTATTTGACGGCATTGCTGAGCAGGTTTTCTACGACCTGAGCTATCTTGTTCTGATCGATAAACAGCGCGGTCTCCAGATCATTGAGGGTGGTGATGAACTGGTGATGGGGACAACTGTCGCGATATTGATCGACAAGGGTCTGCAGGGTGTCGTCGAGGCTTACCAGTTTTCGGTCGAGGGTGATCAGGCGGCCCGATTCGATGCGGCTCAGATCGAGCAGGTCATCGACAATCCCTGACAGACTTTCGCTTTTACTGGAGATGATCTGTAAATATTCTCGACGTTCCTCTTCGGGGATCTCCTCATTGTCTAACAACAGATCGGCAAAACCGAGCATCACGGTCAATGGTGTGCGCAGTTCGTGGGCGGCAGTGGAGATAAATTCACTTTTCAGCTGAGCCATCTCCCGGACCCGACTGACATCCTGCAACAGGGTGATGGCACCGCTACAGTGGCCGTCGGTAGCGTAGATCGGCGAAAAACGTGCCTGAATGATGCGGGTTTCCTGGCGGTCATGATCGATTATCTCAACATCGATGGAGGCGAACTGTTTGTCGCCGTTGAGGATGGCGCTTAGTTCGTCTCTGATTACCTGACCGTCGATCACCCGTTCAATGGGGCGACCGATGGCCTGTTTACTGTCGAGGGGGAGCAGGTCCCTGGCGGCCTGGTTGAGCATCACCACCCGATGGTGCCGGTCGGAGACGATCAAGCCGTCGGTGAGGGAGCTGAGGATGGCGTCGATTTTATTGCGGCCGGTTTCTGATTCGGCCAGGGCGTCTTTGAGGGCCTTTTCTGCCGCTTTCTGCTGGGAGATATCCTTGTGGGTACCCGTCAGCCGCAGTGGTCGGCCCTGCTCGTCGCGGGATACGACCATGCCACGGCCGAGTATCCACTTCCATGAACCATCCTTGGTGAGCATGCGGAATTCACTGGAAAAGTGGGAAAACTCGCCATCCATGCAGCGTTGGTACAGCTCTGCTGTTTTTACCATATCATCAGGGTGAACCAGGGCTTTCCACTGTGCAATCAGGGGTTTGATCTCTTCAGGCTGGTAGCCGAGCATACTGCACCAGCGTTCATCGACGATATTATGACCACTGACCACATCCCAGTCCCAGAAACCATCCTGTGAGCCATCCATAGCCAACCGCAGGCGTTCCTCTCTTTCGCATATAGCTTCTTCGGCGATGCGGCGAATGTGCCGATTCCACAACAGCAGCAGAATGAGCAGGATTAGCAGGATGCCGGTAATTCCGACCAGCCAGAAATCCTGTTTTTCAACGTGGTAAAAGGTTTCGGGTTGGTTGATCCGCCGGCTGCCCGCAGGGAGTTGCGACGCCGTGATTCCGAATCGTTGCAGTTCAAGATCGTCAAACAGGTAGACATTGCTTTCACCGGTAATAACAGGGAGTCCGCTGGCTGCTTCGCCATTGAAAATCCGTTGAGCGAGTTTGGCTGCGGTTTGTCCCTGAGCACGACCGCTGACCAGCTTGCCGCCAACGATGCCATGGCCGAGGAAGAAGTCCCAGTAGCCGTAGATGGGGATTGAACACGCGTGACGTATCAGTTGTATGGATTCAGCAAAGGAGAGTACGGAACCATTATCTTCGGTGATGACACTGGAAAGAAAGACCAGCTGTCCTGAGGTCAGGGTGGCCAGACGTTGTTTCAGTTGCTCAGAGCGCAGATCGCGCCACAGAGTTATTTTCAGCTGTTGGTCGAGGTGGCTGACTGCGCTTTCGAGGGTGTCGTTGATGGCATGGTCCGTGACGCTTTTGTTGTTGCCGATGAGGATGATCTCTGTGGTGTCTGGATGGAGGCTGAGGGCAACCGCGATGGTCTCTTTGGCACTGAGCTGTTCAGCGACACCGGTGACGTTGTCATGCTCGGCAATCAGCTCGGGATGGTAATTGTTTACTCCGCAAAACACCACTGGTTTGGTGGCAAAAAGGCTGTCGTGGTGGGCCAGAACAAAGTTGAGGGCATCATTGTCGGCGGTAATCACCAGATCAAAATGTTGCTTGACCAATTTGCACCGTAACAGTTCTGTAAAGTGGTCGAGGTAGTATTGGCCGGGGTTGCGTTTGGTATCCATGTACTCGATATGGAGGCGGAGATTTGCCGTTTCGGGTGTTAACTGTTCTTTGATCCCCTGGGTGATGCCGTCGGTCCAGACCAGACCTGGATGGTAGGAGTGCAGGAGGAGGATGGTACGCTGAGCTTGGGCAATGGCCGAGGATGGACAGAGGATTGTCAGTTCCAGCAGTAGCAGGCTGAGGATGATGTGCCGTGCGTGGTGCAACAAGGGAGAAACCATGCGCTACTCGCTCCTGTTTTTTTATGCTGCCGGTACGTTACGGATTTGTTGATAACGAAATGGAATTTTCTAATGGTTGATTGTAACCGGTCTGGCGGCGTCTGGCAACTTTATCACCTTGGTGTGGTCTGCCGTGTCAGGAACGGTTTGTCGAGTTTCGCAACAATGAGCGAACTGCTATATTCATGGTGAAACAGATGGAAGAAGCTATTCGCGGTTAAATGTGTGAGAATTCGATCTTGGCTAATCCTCCTCCATGGTCGTTTTTTTGCTGATCCCTTGATTTAGAGAGTCAGGTGCTGAGGTGTTATGACAAAAGCCGATTCGCGCATTGCCACCTTGATGGTGGTGTGTGTGGCCCATTTTCTGATGCCGTTTATGATGTCCGCCGTTGGTGTGGCGTTGCCGGCTGTCGGGCGTGAATTCTCCGCCAGTGCCGTTCAGCTGGGATTGGTGGAAACCACCTATGTCCTCTCTGCATCCATCTTTCTGCTGGCCATGGGTCGTCTGGGTGACATCATTGGTCGACGGCGAATATTCCAATGGGGACTGGCGATCTTTACCCTGTCTGGTGGATTGATTTCCCAGACCTGGTCTGTCGAAGGGGTGATCCTGCTGCGGTTTTTTCAGGGCCTGGGCGGCTCTATGGTGATGGCCACCACCATGGCGATTGTGGTGTCGGTGTTTTCGGCGGCTGAACGCGGCAAGGCGTTGGGTATTGCCGTCGCCAGCGTCTATGCCGGGATCTCGTGTGGGCCGTTTATCGGTGGAGCACTGGTGTCGAGCCTGGGCTGGCGATCCATCTTTTATTTGTGCGTGCCGTTGGGGATGATTGCTTTTGCCGTAGCAACGCTCAAGCTGAGCGGAGACCATGTCGAAGCGGCCGGCGAACCTTTTGACTGGCGGGGCTGGCTGATCTATGCGGCGGCGATTGTCGCACTGATTGTCGGGGCCATGCAGTTGACCGCCGGTGTCTGGGCCTGGTTGCTGCTGGTCGCTGGAGTTCTTGGTGTCCTGTTATTCCTTTGGTTCGAATCGCGTCAGAGGTTTCCGTTGTTCAATGTAGCGTTGTTGCGCAGCAACCGGGTGTTTGCCCTGAGCAATCTGGCGGCGCTGTTCAATTATGCCGGTACCTTTGGTATCACCTTCTTCCTCAGTTTATACCTGCAGCTGGTCAAGGGGATGTCGGCCCAGAGCGCCGGCTCGATCCTGATTGTGCAGCCCATTGTTCAGACGCTGTTCTCTCCCGTCTGCGGTCGCCTGGCTGATCGTTATCCGGCGGCGCAGGTGGCGACGGCAGGGATGGCGTTGTGCGGATGCGGCATCGGTGTCGCGGCGACCATTACCGCCACCACGCCGTTGGCGAAGCTGTTTGTGCTGCTGGTGTTGCTGGGGATGGGCTTTGCGCTGTTTTCATCGCCGAATACCAGTGTGATCATGGGCAGTGTTGAGCCACGCGATCTGGGGGTGGCTTCAGGTTTTTCCGCCAGTATGCGCACCCTGGGGATGATGACCAGCATGATCATCATCACGGTGAATTTTACGTTGTTTATGGGTGATCAGCCGGTGACCCCGGCCACACAATCGGCGTTTATGCACAGTATGCAGGTGTCGTTGCTGGTGTTCAGCGCCCTGTGTGGTGTCGCAGTGTTCAGTTCCTTCGGTCGCCATCAGCCTGTTTTGGAACGGTAAGAAATTCCCCCTTTTTTTCATTAGCCAAGCAGTGGTAAAGTTCTCTCGCATAAATAAAGTTATTCAGCACTTCCACGTCTGGGCACACAACGCCCACAGCAAGGGACGCATGAACCCATCCATGGGGCTTGTCGTTGCCATCCATGGCAACAAACACCCTTGCAATGGGCATTGTGTGCCCAACGGCTGCATATGTTTCATGATTTAATTAATCTTGCTGACAGGAGCTTTCCTATATGAGCGACCATCGTATCCCCCGCACCGAATCGGCCTATACCTACCCGTTATTGATCAAGAATCTGTTGAACTGCCCGCTGGTCAACTGTCCGGAGCAGGAAATTGTCTATCGTGATCAGTTGCGTTTCAACTATCGCACCCTGCATGAGCGGATTTGCCGACTGGCCAACGCCCTGATTGAGATGGGGGTCAAGCAGGGCGATACAGTGGCGATGATGGATTGGGACAGTCATCGTTATCTGGAGTGCTTTTTTGCCGTGCCGATGATCGGCGCGGTGCTGCATACGGTCAATGTCAAGTTGTCGCCGGAGCAGATTTTGTTTACTATCGACCATGCCGAAGATGATGTGCTGCTGATGCATAGCGATTTTGTCCCCATTGTTGAACAGATCAAGGGGCGGATCGATACGGTTCGCCATTATATCCTGCTCAAGGATGGTGACGAAGAGGTAGACAGTCTTGTGCCGTTCAGCGATGAGTATGAAAATTGGTTGGACAAGGCGTCAACCTTTGCCGAATTTCCCGATTTCGATGAAAACACCCGGGCCACCACCTTTTATACCACCGGTACCACCGGGCTGCCGAAAGGGGTCTATTTCAGTCATCGCCAGCTGGTATTGCATACCATGGGGGTGTTGGCGGCGCTAGGTACGCCGCAGCATCAGGGGCGGATGCATCAGGGTGATGTTTACATGCCGATCACGCCGATGTTTCATGTTCATGCCTGGGGACTGCCCTATGTGGCGACGGCTCTCGGTGTCAAGCAGGTTTACCCTGGTCGCTATTCGCCGGAGATGTTGCTGGAGCTGATCGATCGGGAGCAGGTGACTTTTTCCCACTGTGTGCCGACCATTCTCCACATGTTGTTCAAGAGTCCCAAGATTGATCAGCTCGACTTGAGTCGCTGGAAGGTGCTCATCGGCGGTTCGGCCATGTCGAAGACATTGTGTCTTGAGGGGTTGCAGCGTGGCATCGACATCTTTACCGGTTACGGCATGTCGGAAACCTGCCCGATCCTGTCGTTGGCCCATCTCGATGCTGAGATGTTGGAACTCGGTGATGAAGAGCAGGCGGAGATCCGTTGTAAAACCGGGCGCCCCATGCCGCTGGTCGATCTGAGGGTGGTGAACGAGCAGCTGGAAGATGTTGTCGCCGACAGTCAGAGCAGTGGTGAGATTGTGGTGCGGGCACCGTGGTTGACCCAGGGTTACCTCAAGGATAAGCGCAATTCCGAAAACCTGTGGCAGGGGGGCTATCTGCATACCGGTGATGTGGCGACGTGTGATGGCAAGGGCTATGTCAAAATTACCGACCGTACCAAGGATGTGATCAAGAGTGGTGGCGAGTGGATCTCATCACTGGAGCTGGAAGATATCCTCTCCCATCATCCGGCGGTGGCCGAGGTGGCGGTGATCGGTCAGCCCGATGAAAAATGGGGCGAGCGACCATTGGCGCTGGTGGTGATTCATGGAGAGATCGAACAACCACCGGGCAAAAAAGAGCTACTGGCACTGTTGCATGAATACACCGATACCGGGGTGATCTCTAAACAGGTGATCCTGACGCGGGTGAAGTTTGTCGGGGCCATCGACAAGACCAGCGTCGGCAAGGTCGATAAAAAGACATTGCGGCAGAAGCACCTGTCGTAAGTCGTCAGCGATGACACCTCAGAGCTTTAATCTTGCATCTTCGCCGGGATCGGGCTACATTATTTACCACTTGTTGACGGGAATGGAGTTCTCCCGGTAACCGCCAGAATGATTGATTCGGCTGATGACTCCTGTGTAGAGGCTTTTTAAGTCTTTATGCAGGAGTTTTTTGTTTTTTATGCCTGGTTCAGGTTTTAAGGAGTTGAGCGATGCCATTGCGATGGGATGTACGGGAACATCTGAGTCTGGGCTGGTTCGTGTTGCGCTGGCTGGCGATGATCACGCCGGTGGCGGCGCTCATCGGTTCCAGTGTGGCATTTTTCCTGTGGTTGCTGGCCGAGGCCACCCAGACGCGCTGGACCCATCCGGATCTGGTCTATCTGTTACCGCTGGCCGGTATCGGCATCGTCATGATCTATCATCATTTTGGCGACAACGCGGCGTCAGGCAATAACCTGATTATGGAGCAGATCCATCAACCGGGGGCCGGGGTGCCCAAACGGATGATGCCGCTGGTGTTGTTTGCTACCGTATTCACCCACCTGTTTGGCGGCAGCGCCGGGCGCGAGGGGACGGCGGTGCAGATGGGCGGCAGCATTGCCCAGGTGTTTGCGGCGCCGTTCAAGCTCAGTAGCGACGATACCCGTATTCTCCTCACCTGTGGTGTTGCCGCCGGTTTCGGTGCCGTGTTCGGAACGCCGCTGGCGGGGGCGGTGTTTGCCCTCGAAGTGCTAGCCCTGGGCAAGATGCGCTACGATGCCCTGATCCCCTGTCTGATGGCCAGCGTGATCGGTGATCTGGTGTGTACCGCCTGTGGGATCGGCCATACCCAATATCGTATTGCCGCTCCTGAGATGCATATTGATGCCGTGGTCGCTCACGTTTCACCGCTGTTGGCGGTCAAGGTGATGGTGGCGGCGGTGCTGTTCGGGCTGGCCGGGTTTCTGTTTGCCGAGATGACTCATGCCCTGAGTGGTTTATTCAAACGCTATGTCTCCCGCTACTGGGTGCGACCGGTGATCGGTGCTGTGCTGGTATTGGGGATCAGTGCTCTCCTCGGTACGCGCGATTATCTGGGCCTGGGCGTCGGTTCGGCTAGCGCCGATGGCGTTTCGATTATCAATGCCTTCAGTGGTGTCGGTGTGACAGCCTGGAGTTGGTGGTGGAAACTGCTGCTCACTGCCATCACCTTGAGCTGTGGTTTTAAGGGCGGCGAAGTGACGCCGTTGTTTTTCGTCGGTGCGACGCTAGGTGCGGCCTTGGCCGGGGTGCTGAATGTCCCCGTCGATCTGTTGGCCGGGATCGGTTTTATCGCCGTATTTGCTGGCGCGACCAATACGCCGCTGGCTTGCACTATCATGGGGGTGGAACTCTTTGGCGCTCAATATGTAGAATATTTTGCCATCGCCTGTTTTCTATCCTATCTGTTCAGTGGCCATTCCAGCATTTATCTGTCACAGCAGATCGCCATTCCCAAGGGGGGCGTTGATCGTTATGGCGCGTTGGATTCGCTCAGGGCGGCCCGTGATGTCCGTTCGTCGTTGCTGGGTAAAAAAACGCCTAAATCCTAAATGACCCTTACTGTATTTGGGCAGCATGATCCGTCGAACTGCAGATCTTGCCGTGGTTTGCAAAGGTTGATTGATTTTCGGGAGTCTGAAATATGTCTGAAACATTACAAAACGCGACGCTGGAAAATATCTATCAGCGGCGCAGTATCCGCAATTTTACCGATAAACCGGTGATGGTAGAGGATTTGAACACGATTCTCCATGCCGCTAATCAGGCGCCATCGGCACATAACCAACAATCGTGGCGTTTTGTCGTCATCGAACATGAAAAAAAACTGCAGTTGGCTCAACTGGTCAGTCAGCGTGCTGGTGATTTCCCCAGGGCTTCGTCGGCGTTGTTGAAGATGGCGGCGCGCAGTATTAAATCGGCACCGGTGGTGGTGGCGGTGGTGAATACCGGTGAGTTGATCGATCATGGTCAGCAGTTGTTCAAGATTGAGGAGAGCCGTTCGCTGGACTTTTTCCGCACCATGGAAATTCAGAGTTCAGCCGCAGCCGTACAGAATATGTTGCTGGCTGCAACCTCCCTGGGTTTATCGACGGTCTGGCTTGGCGTGCTGTTTTTGATCAAGGAAGAGGTGATGCATTTCTTGCGTCAACCGGAAGGGGAATTTATGGCCGTCATCCCGGTCGGTTATGCGGCACGCCAAAGCGCCGGACCGAAAAAGCGTTCAGCGGAAGTGCTGATCAGCAGGCTGGACTAGCAGACTGTTCGTCTATCGCTTTTTGAGGATGTTATTGTTCGAATAGATCAAGAGTATGTATGCCGCAGCGCTATTTTTTTTGAGAATATCGGCTACTCTTAAGCAGAGGGTATGTGATGTCCGTGCTGTGGTGGAGCTGACGCAGGGTGCGACGGAAAGGACGAATAGGATGAAGCGGATTCTTGTCGTTGACGATCATGAAGCTGTTCGTCAATTGTTGGCGCTGGTTCTGAAGGGGAAGGGGCGTGAGTTGCAGTTTGCCACCAGTGGCGAACAGGCGTTGCAGGTCGTACGTCAACAACGACCGGATCTGATTTTACTCGATGTGATGATGCCGGGTGGGATGGACGGTTATACCGTGACCGAGAAGCTCAAGGCCGACCCACAGCTACGCTGCCCGGTGCTGATTATGACGGCAAAAGTTCAGGAGCAGGATCGGATCAATGCCGAGGCTGCCGGTGCCGATGATTATATCGGTAAGCCCTTTGATATGCGTTTGCTCAATCAGAAAGTGGCGTCTTTGCTCCAATAGCAGTTTTGCACCTCAAAACTTTTATCCGTGGCTGGACCGTGCGTCCTAAAATACAAAACAAATAGCCTGCATTGATTGCAGGCTATTTGTTTTTGGGGAGCATTTTTTAGTCTAATTGCTCACAGCGATTTTTACCATTTTGCTTGGCAATGTACAGAGCCTGGTCGGCACGGTGAAGCATGGTATCGCAGTTTTCACCAGCGCGGTATTGAATCACGCCGAAACTGGCCGTAATGTGGATGGTGTCCTGTCGATGCTGGATGGCTGCGGCCTGAATGGCGAGGCGGATTTTTTCAGCGCTGTGGTGAGCGTCTTCGACGCTGCACTGTTTAAGGACGATGAGGAATTCTTCGCCGCCCCAGCGGCACAGCATATCTGCGTGGCGCAACGACTGCTGGGTGATCTCAACCACCTCTTTTAGCGTCGTATCGCCGGCGAGGTGGCCGTAGTTATCGTTGATTTGCTTGAAGTTGTCGAGATCGAAAAGGATAATCGATAACGGCATCGGCTGGCGTTGCAATTCTTTGATCGCCTGTTCGAGCAATAGATCAAATGCCTGTCGGTTACGGGCACCGGTCAGCTTGTCGGTCAACGCCATTTTTTCTATCCGCCTCTGGTAGCGGGAGATCGTTAAGTTGTTGATCAATAGAACGATCAGGGTGATCGCCGCACAGATGGCGATATTGATCGCCAGGGTGGTGCGGAGCTGGCGTGTAGCGGCGGTCTCCGACTGCTCGACAACAAGATGCCAGTTGAACTCGGGGATGTAGCGGGTGTTGAGGTGGTAAGTTTCGCCCTGCTTCTGGTAGTGCAACGAGCTCTGTTGATTCGCGAGGATTTCGTTTTCCAGGGCGTTGACACCGTCGAGATCAGCGAGGCAATCGACATGATCGGGAACGCCGGAACTGTGCATGGCAATCTCACCCTCTGGGGTGACAAAGTAGATAGTGCGGTTGTAATTGCGCTGGTACTTTTCAATCAGTTGTTTAACGGCGGAAACCGTTAGGCCGACACCGGTCGCTCCTATAAATTTTCCGGCATAATCTTTAACCTGGTAATTGATAAAGATGGTCATGCTGTCCCGATTGGCCAGATCCGGATCGATATTGATTTCGTAATCCTGTTCCATATCGCGGACGCGAAAGTACCAGTTGTCGCGTTCCTCATCGGCATCGATCCGTTTGAGAATGCCGTCGGCGTGATAGTAGGTCCGCGTATTTTCCGAGACAAAAAAACTGGTAAATGTGCCGTAGGAGGTCATGATCTCCTTGAGATAACGAGTCATCTGTTCGCTATCCTGTTCCCCCTGGATCACCCATTCACGCACAAATGTATCGCTGGCCATCAGTGATGAGATAAACAGTGGCCGCAGCAGATCGCGTTGTATTTCCGAATAGATATTGTCGCTGGTCAGGGGCAGTTCGTTCTGATCAATCCGTGCCCGCAACGAAGACAGGGAGGTGTAGTAGCTGGTGAGGCTGGTGAGCAGAAAGCCGCAAATCAACAGCAGGCTGACAGTTATGATCACTCTGTTTTTGCTTTCCATGCTGTCGTGTCTTTCGTTGTTTGATCTATTCGACGTCTGAAGATTTGTGTGTGTGGCGTCTCGCCCTGAGCACCTGTTTCAATTTGATGGACGATGATCGTGCGGAACAACATGTTAGAAAATGGCCGCAATCCGTTCATAGGACTTGCTCAGTCGTTTGCTGGTCATTTTGAACAGCCCGCGCAGCAGTTTTAATCCCAGTGCGGGGTGGGCGGTGATCAGTTCTTCAAAGTTATCGTTGGAGAGCAGCAGCAGTTCAACATCGGTAATCGCTTCGGCGCTGACGGCGCGAGCATTGTCGGTGAGCAGGCAGAGTTCGCCAACCACGGAACCGGGGCCGTAGGTGCCGACAATCACATGCTTGTTGGAGAACTCGGTCAACTTTTTGATCCCCAATTTTCCGTTGAGGATGAATGCCGCCTGATTGTCGTCATCCCCTTCGTGCCACAAAATTTCTCCGGCCTCGGCTCGATGGTGGCTGCAGAATTTGAGCAGGCTAGAGGTTTCATCCTCGGGCAGGTTTTTGAAGAAGTTAAATTTATCTTGCGCCAGGGCAGGTAAAGACGTCATTGTAAGCCTCGATTAAGTAATAGCAAACGCTGATATTTAGCTAGTTTCAGTGGGAAGTCAATAGCCTGTTTGGACTTTGGGCAAATATATTGAATCAGCAGGGGCAGAATGGAAAAAATGCAACGGACGCCAGCTCAGAGTGAAGATGCGCACTACATGAAAATGGCTCTTGAGCAAGCACGTCAGGCCGAAGCGTTGGGCGAGGTGCCCATCGGCGCACTGATTGTCCTCGACGGTCGGGTGATCGCCTCGGCAGGCAATCGACGAGAAACCTGGCAGGATCCAACCGCCCACGCCGAACTGATCGCTTTGCGCGAAGCGGCCAAGCGCACCGGATCATGGCGCCTTGAGGGCGCAACCCTCTATGTGACCCTTGAACCCTGTGTGATGTGCATGGGGGGGATCATCTTGGCCCGCATCCCGCGCTTGGTGTATGGCGCCCGCGATCCGAAGATGGGCGCCGTCGGTTCCATCTACGATTTCTCCACCGATGAGCGCTTTAATCATGCCGTGACGGTGACAGAAGGGGTGTTGGCAGACGAGTGCAGTGAAATGCTGTCGGTATTTTTTCGTCAATTGCGTCAGAAGAAAAAGACTGCTAAGATGCAGCCCTCAGATTGAGATAAAGATCTGAAAAAATTTATGGAGAGGTGTCCGAGCGGCCGAAGGTGATTGACTCGAAATCAATTGTGGCGCAAGCCACCGGGAGTTCGAATCTCCCCCTCTCCGCCATAATAAAAAAAGCCACTTGCGACGAATCGCGGGTGGCTGTTTTTGTTTGTGACACAAAATACTATCGTTGGCGGAAAGATACGTTACTATTACCCTTGTGTTGTGATTTTAAATGATGAGGTGCCTGTGGTAGAGCGACGACGAATAGTTACCCTTGTGGTTGTGCTGATACTGGTGGCCGTTGGTGTTGGTGGTACCGCCATGTGGAGTTTGTATCAGGTGGAGTTGCAGGAGAAGTCTGACCATCTTCGCTCTTTGACACAGGCACAGGTTCGCTTTATCGAAGGGGCTGTTGATTTTGAATCAGAGGCAGGCGGCAAAATGGATCAGGAAAAGGTGGATAATCTGATCCGTTGTTGTTTTCAGGAGTTTCCCGGATTTGGCCAGACCGGTGAGTTTATTGTCGCCCGTCGTTGTGGTGAGATGATGGAGTTCGTTGTTCATCATCGTTGCGAGAAGAATGAGTCGACGGCGGAAATCCCTTTTTCAACCCCGCGTGCCGAACCGGTGCGTCGGGCCTTGCTCGGCCAGAGCGGGGTGATGCGTTTTGCCGATTGCCAGGCGGATATGGCCTTGGCGGCCTATGAACCCATTGATCGATTTGGTTTGGCCCTGGTGACAAAAATCAGTATGGCGGAACTGCGCCAGCCATTTTTACTGGCGGCGCAACAATTGGTCCTCATTGCCAGTCTGTTGGTGCTGTCGGGAAGTTATCTGTTTTGGAGAATCACCCGACCGCTGTTGCGGCAGCTGGAAAGTAAGGAGTTGCGCTATCGTACGTTGTTTGAAAATACTGCCGATGCGGTATTCGTAATGCGGGGAAACACCATTATCGAAGCTAATGGCCAGGGCTGTTACCTGCTCGGAGTCGAGGAGGCAGAGATCATTGGTCAATCTCCAACTCAGTTCTCTCCTGAATGTCAAGCCGATGGCCGCAGTTCTCTTGCCGCAGCTCTGTACTATATCCAGGCGGCAATGCGTGGTGCTCATCAGTCTTTTGCCTGGCAATATCTGCGCAACGGTCAACTGCGCGAAGCCGATATGGTTTTGCAAGGGCTTGAGTTGGACGGTGATGATGTTGTGCTGGCGACCATGCGCGATGTAACCGATATCAAAGAAACTGAGCGTTCCCTGCGTGAGCAGGAACGCCATTATCGGGCGATTTTTGAACGGGGCTCCAACGGATTTTTTCTCTATCGGCGCAACGGTCAGCTGGTGGATGTCAATCCGGCGGCGTGTCGGATGTATGGCTATGAACGTGAAGAACTGATGAGTTTGACTATTGGTGAGCGGCTGCATGGCGATGATTGTGAGAGCTATCTGGATTGTGTTGATCGCACGATCGATTCAGATCATGGCTGTCATATGGAGGTTCGGGGTTTGCACCGCGATGGGCCGTTGATCCATTTCGAAGTTTCTCTCGAAGCGTTTTCATGGCGGGGGGAGCTGTTGTGTCTGGCGACGGCCATTGATGTCAGTGAGCGGAAGAAGGCAGAAAAAGCGGCACAGTGTGAAGAGACGCGGATGGAAGCGTTGCTGACATTGCAACAGATGCTGGACTTTCCTGAACAGCAGGTATGCAGTTATATCCTTGGCCAGGCGACGTTGATCAGCGAGAGTGTTCGTGGTTTTCTGGCGGTGGCCGATACTGAGGGGCAACTCAAGATTCAGGCGTCTACTCTTGAGCACTCTGAAGATTGGTTTGTGCGCCAGCTCAGCTTGCCTCAATGTCGTCAGCCGCTGGTGTGTAATCATCTCAATGGTGATGATGTTGATGGAAATCTGGTGTGTCAACGCTATCTCCAGGTGCCGTTACTTGAAGACGGGCACATTGTTGCCGTGATCGGCTTGGCTGATAAAGAGGATTGTTACAGCGACTTTGATGTCCGGCAACTGTTGTTGTTGCTTCAGGGAACCTGGCAGCGTCTGCAGCGTAATCGTGCCGTCGTCGCGCTAAAACAGGCGAAGGAGGAAGCCGAAGAGGCGAATCGGGCAAAAAGTGAATTTCTGGCGATTGTCAGTCATGAAATCCGCACGCCGATGACGGTAACGATGGCTGCGTTGCAACAGGTGCTGGAGACGCCGTTGCAGCCGCTGCAAAAACAGTATCTCACCATGGCGGATAAGGCGTCGGTTTCTTTACTGCAGTTGATTAATGATATTCTCGATTTCTCAAAGATTGAAGCGCGGAAGCTGGAGTTGGAGCGAATGCCGTTCAGTGTGCGTGAGTG
Source organism: Desulfuromonas sp. (assembly GCA_021162745.1). Taxonomy (GTDB): domain Bacteria; phylum Desulfobacterota; class Desulfuromonadia; order Desulfuromonadales; family Desulfuromonadaceae; genus Desulfuromonas. The sequence goes on from JAGGYC010000057.1 coordinate 26,299, forward strand.
TGTGGAAAATGTCGTGAGTATTCTCGGCGTGAATGCCCGGCAAAAAGGGCTTAGCCTTGATTTGACATGTGATGCCGCATTGCCGGAATTTGTGTTGGGAGATCAGCATCGTCTCCGCCAGATTTTGGTCAATCTGGTGGGCAATGCCGTCAAATTTACCGATGAAGGTCGAGTGCAGGTGCAGGTTGGCTCGGCAATGACAGCGTCGCAGTGTTGTGAGGTGACGGTTGCTGTGAGCGATACCGGCATCGGTATTGCCGAGGGTCGGCGCGAACAGCTGTTCGAAAGCTTTAGCCAGGCCGATAGCTCCACAACCCGAAAGTATGGTGGGACTGGTCTTGGCCTGGCGATTTGCAAGGGGCTGGTGGAACAGATGGGTGGATCGATTGGGGTTGAAAATCGAGCTGAACGGGGCTGTTGTTTTACGTTTACTCTCCCTCTACAGACATTAACCCGGCAGAATAATGAGGCCGGGCTCCGTAGTGATAGTGGGCCTGTTCAGGGTTTTCCGGGGATGCATGTTTTGCTGGTGGAGGATGATCCGGCGACAGCCACTCTGGTTACCGCTTTGCTGGAACGTTTTCAGCTGAATGTTGAACATGTTGCCGATGGCGTTCTTGCTGTTGATCGGTGTTGTGCAGATGATTTTGATCTGGTGTTGATGGACTACCAGATGCCGCGGCTGGATGGCCTCGCCGCGACGGCGCAGATTCGTGCTGCCGGGATTGCTGTTCCCATCGTTGGTTTGACAGCGCATGTGAGTCAACAGGAGCGCCATATGTTTATCACGGCGGGGATGGAGGATTGTTTATCCAAGCCGGTCGATTTGGATTGTTTGCATAAGATCTTAATCCGTTTTTCACCGGCAGGTTGACGAGGGCTTAATGGCAAGGCGGCGGGTGGACGAGTAATTCAACCGATCCTGTCGCGGGCAAAGAGCAATAGTACGCTGTTCGTGTTTAACATAAACAGCAAGAAAAATACTTTACAGCCATCGTAATGCTGTGTACTATTTGCGCCTTGTGTGGAGAGGTGACCGAGCGGCCGAAGGTGCTCGCCTGGAAAGCGGGTGTAGTGCAAGCTACCGAGGGTTCGAATCCCTCCCTCTCCGCCATTTTATTTTCTGCTGTGTTTTCGGGATTCGAAGCGTAGCGAACGCTGCCGGTGGCAGAAGAGTGGACAGGGATGTCCACGGCAGTGAGCGAAGGGGAGCCGACGCAGGAGCCAACGTGATGTTGGCGACGTAGTGGGCGAATCCCTCCCTCTCCGCCATTTTAATTTTTACGTTTCAACAGTTTCAGGCGTAGCAGGTTCCTGCCGTTACGCTGTTTTTGTTTGTAGTGTGGAGACCATTGCCGTTAGAAGCGGCAGTCGGGTCCCGCGCAACGGACGGTCGTGAACTCCGTCAGGCCCGGAAGGGAGCAGCGGTAACGATGCAGTCGGTGTGCCGCGGGGGTGCCTGGCTGCCACTTGTGGCGGCAATTTTTGTTTTTATTGCCCCGTTTTTGCCCTGTAGAGAACTCTGTCGTCGGTATATCGCCAATATATCGCTGATGGCCATTGATTTTGGCTCTGTTTCGCCGCATACTGTGGTGCCGAATCGTTGATGGTGCGAGTCCATCATTTCCGTTGAACAGCAATATTTCAGCCAAAGGATCATTTCCCCATGTCCTATCTGGTTCTGGCGCGAAAGTGGCGTCCTCAGACGTTCGCCGATCTTGTCGGTCAGGAACATGTCAGCCGTACTTTGGCGAATGCGATCACCAGTGGTCGTGCTCACCATGCTTTTCTGTTTACCGGCGCACGCGGAGTTGGGAAAACGTCGGCTGCACGCATTCTCGCCAAGGCGCTGAATTGTGAAGCCGGACCGGCTGCCGAACCGTGCAACAGCTGTCAGTCCTGCACTGAGATCACCAGCGGTCACAGCGTCGATGTGTTTGAGATTGACGGTGCTTCCAATACCGGCGTCGATGATGTCCGCGAGTTGCGTGAAACATTGCGCTACATGCCTTCTCAATCCCGCTATAAAATTTTTATTATTGACGAAGTTCACATGCTTTCGATTAACGCGTTCAATGCGTTACTCAAGACCCTCGAAGAACCTCCTGAACATGTTAAATTTATTTTTGCCACCACAGAACCCCACAAAATTCCCGTTACCATCCTTTCGCGCTGTCAGCGTTTTGATTTTCGGAAAATACCATCGCCGAAGGTGATTGCCCAGTTGCGGCGTATTGTCGATGCCGAGCAGATTGAGATTTCCGATCGCTCCCTGGCGTTGATCGCCCAGCGTGGCGGCGGTAGTATGCGCGACAGCCTGTCAACCCTCGATCAGGTGGTGGCGTTTTGTTCCGAACAGGTTGCTGATGACGATGTCCAGGGGCTGTTGGGGATGGTTGACCGGCGATTGCTGTTCGACGCCCTTGAGGGTTGTATGCGCCAGGATTGCTCAATGGTTCTCAATGTGGTGCGCCGGGTCGATGATCTCGGCCACTCGTTCCGTCAGTTTTGTCAAGAACTGGTGGAGGTGGTTCGCCAGACCATTCTCTGCGAACTGGTCAGTGATCCGCAAGAAACTCTTGGCCTGTTCGGTGACGAATTGCAGGCTCTGGCCTCATTGTCAAAGCTGGCCAATCAGGATGACTGGCAGCGCCTGCTCAGTATGTTGATCAAGACGGAAGCGGAGCTTTCCTCCTCCTCGTTCCCGCGTTTGCTTGTTGAGATGACATTGGTGCGTGCCGCCAGCCTGCCGCCGGCCCGCGATGTTGCCGGTTTGATCCGTAAGGTCGAAGCGTTGGAGGGGGCGTTCTCTTCGGGAACGATACCGCGTCCGGCGCCGAAATCAGCGGCACCCGTTTCGACAATGATCGCTACCGGTAATCAGGTGGTGGAATCTGTCGTCTCCTATGGTCAGCAAGCAGCTGTGGCTCCACCTGTGACGGCTCCACCTGTGACGGCTCCACCTGTGACGGCTCCACCTGTGACGGCTGTGCAAGATTGGTCTGGTTTTGTTCAGCTGGTGAGGGGATCGTCTCCGCCGCTTGCGGCTATGCTGGAGCATGGCAGCTTATTGAATATGGCATTGCCGGAGATGAAAATTGGTTTTCCGGCCGGTTCTTTTCTGATTGCGCAGTTGAATGATCCCAGCAGGCGTCAGCGTATCGAAGAGATTGCCCAGGAAGCATATGGCCAGAAGGTGACGATCGTTATTGAGACTCTCGGTTCCCGTAACGAGGCCCCCATGTCGTTGGTCGAGGCGGAGAAAAAAAAAGAGAGTGATCGTGAGCGTCGCCTGCGCGATGATGCCTTGACCCATCCGACGGTCAAGAAAGCTGTAGAAATTTTTTCTGGTGAAATTGAGTCGATCACTCCGATCGACAAGGGTTTTGTTTGATAGCGGTTTAAAGATTAGTGGTGTATCCACTGAACATGATTAAGAGGAGAATGGAACCATGGCTAAAGGTTTAGGCAACATGATGAAGCAGGCCCAACAGATGCAGCAGAAGATGGCCCGCGTTCAGGATGAGATGGCAACACGCGAGGTCGAGGCGAGTTCAGGTGGTGGTATGGTGACCGCTGTTGTCAATGGTAAGCAGGAAGTGTTGTCGGTTAAAATTGATCCGGCTGCTGTTGATCCGCAAGATGTTGAGATGTTGCAGGATCTGATTCTTGTTGCTGTTAATGAGGCGCTTCGTCAGAGTCAGGACATGATGCAGCAGGAGATGTCAAAGCTGACGGGTGGCTTGAACATTCCCGGACTTTTTTAGACTGGATATCCATGAAGATTAAAACAAAAGCCACTGTCGGTTCTGATATCGATAGTGGCTTTTGTTTATTCTGTTTGGGCATGTTAAATAGTTGTTTGAGAAGAGTATTTTTCTGTGCACTTATATAGTAAAATAAATCTGAATTTTATCTTTGCTGAAAATTTTGTCGTGGAAAATACACTCTCCTTAAAAAATAGAACGCTATTCTAAATAGTTGGTATTTCAGAGGTCTTCATGCTAAGCTCTATCCCCTCATTGACTCGACTGGTTGCCGAACTGGGTAAATTCCCCGGAATCGGTCGTAAAACAGCGACTCGTCTGGCATTTTACGTGTTGCAACAATCGGATGCTCAAGCACAGGCTCTGATGGATGCAATCCACGATGTTAAACAGAATGTTAGCTATTGCTCCCGATGCTTTCATGTCACTGAACAAGACCCTTGTGCGCTGTGTACGGCCATGGATCGTGATGATGCGTTGCTGTGTGTTGTTGAGCAGCCCCAAGATCTGATGGCAATTGAGCGGGGCCATGCCTATCGTGGGCGCTATCATGTTCTTCATGGGGTGCTGTCACCGCTTGACGGTGTTGGTCCTGATGATCTGAAGGTTGATGAGCTTGTCGAAAGAGTGCGTCGGGGTTGTGTTGAAGAGGTGATTGTCGCCACCAACTTCTCCGTTGAAGGGGAAGCGACGGCATTGTATCTTAGTCGGATGCTGCAACCTTTAGAGGTGAAGATAACACGCCTGGCTCATGGGATACCCATGGGCAGCGATCTTGAATATGTAGATGAAGCAACTGTCGGGCGTGCTATTGAAGGACGTCGTGATATTTAATTGTATTTTGTGTCTGGACAATTGAAATTTGGGTTCTGTTTATAATTTAGTCGATCATCGTTGATCGGCGCGGTTTTATGACAACATCTAAAGGAGGAACACATGTCGCGTAAGATGGTAAACATCGATGGCAATACTGCCGCAGCTCATGTCGCTCATGCAACCAGTGAGGTTGTAGCGATCTATCCGATCACCCCGTCTTCGGATATGGGTGAAAAAGCCGATGCCAAGAGTGCCGCAGGTGAGAAAAACATCTGGGGTACGGTCCCCAAGGTTGTTGAGATGCAATCTGAAGGTGGTGCCGCCGGTGCTGTTCACGGTGCTCTGCAAGCGGGCGCGTTGACCACAACATTTACCGCATCGCAGGGTCTGTTGTTGATGATCCCCAACATGTACAAGATTGCCGGTGAATTGACCTCGACGGTTTTTCACGTTTCCGCACGTGCCATCTCCGCCCAGGCGCTGTCGATTTTCGGTGATCACTCCGACGTGATGTCCTGCCGCGCTTGTGGTTGGGGTATGCTCTGCTCCAATACCGTTCAAGAGGTTATGGACTTTGCCCTGCTGGCGCAATCCACAACGCTGCGCACCCGCATCCCCTTCCTCCATTACTTTGATGGTTTCCGTACCTCTCACGAGATCCAAAAAGTTGAACAGTTGGCTATGGACGATATCCGCTCCCTGATCGACGACGATCTGGTGCGTGAGCACAAGGCCCGTTCCCTGTCTCCGGATCATCCGGTATTGCGCGGAACCGCTCAGAACCCCGATGTTTACTTCCAGGGTCGCGAGACGGTAACCAAGTTCTACGAGTCCATTCCCGATGTTCTGCAGGCTGAGATGGACAAGCTGGCCGGTTTGGTTGGTCGTCAGTATAATCTGGTCGATTACGTCGGTGCTCCCGACGCCGAACGCGTTGTTGTCGTTATGGGTTCCGGTGCCGCAACCATGGAAGAGTTGGTTGAGCATCAAGTGGCTCAAGGCGAGAAGGTCGGACTGCTGAAGGTACGTTTGTTCCTGCCGTTCCCGGTTAAGGCATTTGCCGCTGCATTGCCATCCACTGTGAAGAGCATTGCCGTGTTGGATCGTACCAAGGAGCCTGGCTCCCTGGGTGAGCCCCTCTATCAGGTCGTACGCACTGCTGTTGGCGAGGCGATGGAAGCTGGATTGATCAATGGCAGTTACCCCAAAATCGTCGGTGGTCGCTTCGGTCTCGGTTCTTACGAGTTTACCCCGGCGATGGCCAAGTCGGTATTCGACAACCTGGCTGCCGATAAGCCGATGAATCACTTTGTTGTCGGTATTGACGACGACGTGATGGGTAAAGGTCTCCCTTTTGACCCGAACTTCAATGTCCCTTCAGACGGTTACGCAGCGATGTTCTACGGTCTTGGTTCCGACGGTACTGTTGGTGCCAACAAAAACTCCATCAAGATCATCGGAGAGACTACGGACAACAAGGTTCAAGCCTACTTTGTCTATGATTCCAAAAAAGCGGGCAGCATGACCACCAGTCACTTGCGTTTTGGTAAGAGTGAGATCAAGTCTCCTTACCTCATCGACAGTGCTGACTTCCTCGCCTGCCACAACTTCTCGTTCCTTGAGAAGTACGACATGCTCAAGAACGCCAAGCAGGGCGCAACCTTCCTCCTCAACAGCCCTTATGGCAAGGATGAGATCTGGAATCAACTCCCTGTAGAAGTTCAAACACAAATCATTGACAAGCAGTTGAAATTCTATGTGATTGACGGCATCAAGCTCGGTGAAGAGATTGGTCTTGGCTCCCGTATCAACGTCATCATGCAGACCGCTTTCTTCAAGATCTCCGGCATCATCCCTCTTGATCTCGCTCTGACAGAGATCAAAGACGCCATCGTCAAGTCTTACGGCAAGGCCGGCGAAAAAGTGGTCAATATGAATAAGGCTGCGGTTGATGCGGCTCTGGAGAATATTCACGAAGTGACTGTCGGATCTGTCGGCGGCGATCTGCGTATCCATGGTGCCATCGAAGGTGAAGCCCCTGCCTTTGTTAAAAACACCATTGCCCCGATCATCGAAGGCAAAGGTGCTGCGCTGCCGATTTCAGCCATGCCATGTGACGGTACCTTCCCTACCGGCACAGCGAAATACGAGAAGCGTAATATTGCCGTTCACATTCCGGTTTGGGACGAAGAGCTGTGTATCCAATGTGGCATCTGTTCTTTTGTCTGCCCTCACGCCGCCATTCGCATGAAGGCCTACGATGCAGCGTGTCTTGACGGTGCTCCGGCAGCATTCAAGTCTGTTGAGTCCAAAGGCAAAGAGCTTGCAGGTATGAAATTTACCCTGCAGGTTGCTCCTGAAGACTGTACCGGTTGTGGCGCTTGTGTTTACAACTGCCCTGCCAAGAGCAAGACCGATGAGGGGCGTAAAGCGATCAACATGGAAGCGCAAGTACCTCTGCGTGAGCAAGAAGCCGCTAACTGGGACTTCTTCCTCGATCTTCCCGAAACAGATGAGAACCTGTTCAAGCGTTCTACCCTGAAGGGCAGCCAGTTTCTCCAGCCGACCTTTGAGTTCTCTGGTGCGTGCCTGGGTTGTGGTGAGACGCCATTCCTCAAATTGCTCTCCCAGTTGTTTGGTGACCGTGCTCTGATCGCCAATGCGACAGGTTGCTCCTCCATTTACGGTGCGAACCTGCCGACCACTCCGTGGAGTACCCGCAAGGATGGCCTCGGACCGGCATGGAGTAACTCCCTGTTTGAGGACAATGCCGAGTTCGGTTACGGCATGCGCCTGACGGTTAATAAGTTTAAAGAGTATGCACAGGAACTGCTGACTAAGGTTTCCGGATTGGATGCAGCTCTGGTCAAAGAGATCCAGGATGCCGATCAGTCAACCCAGCAGGGGATAGATGCGCAACGTGCCCGTGTTGCCAAACTGAAAGCTGGTCTGGGTTCTGATAACGATGCCAAGCAGCTTGCGTCTGTGGCTGACTACCTGGTTGAGAAGTCGGTATGGATCGTCGGTGGTGACGGTTGGGCTTATGACATCGGCTACGGTGGCCTCGATCACGTTCTTGCTTCCGGTGAAAACGTCAACGTACTGGTTCTCGATACCGAGGTGTACTCCAATACCGGTGGTCAGGCTTCCAAGTCAACACCGCTCGGCGCTGTCGCACTATTCGCTGCCGGTGGTAAGCGGATGGCTAAGAAGGACCTCGGCATGATCAGCATGACCTACGGCAACATTTACGTTGCCAAGGTGGCCATGTCCAATCCGGGCCAGTGCGTCAAGGCGTTCCTTGAGGCTGAAGCCTATGATGGTCCTTCCATCATCCTCGCTTACAGCCACTGTATCGCTCATGGTATCAACATGACTACCGCCGTTGACGAGTGTAAAAAAGCTGTTGCTTCTGGTCACTGGCCGCTGTTTCGCTACGATCCCCGC
>JAGGYC010000096.1 GCA_021162745.1 Desulfuromonas sp.
CCGGTCTATTCGTTGCTGAAGCGCGAAGATGAAAAAGCGGTGACCGAAATGGCCTATGAAAATCCGATGTTCGTTGAGGATATCGTCCGCGCGGTGACGGAGAAGCTGCGTGCCGTTGAGGTGATCGACTGGTTCTGTGTTGAATGTGAGAATTTTGAATCAATTCACAACCATTCGGCTTATGCGACGCTGGAATATCAACGCGACGATTCGAAAAGCCCGACAGGCTCCAAAGGGAAATAGCTGTGGATAACTCTGTGAAACACGCTAGGTTATCCACAGATGCAAGTGGCTGGGATGACTGTGTTCTGCTGGTGTTTGCCAAGCAGCCGATTGTTGGTCAGGTGAAAACACGCCTGACACCGCCGCTCAGTGCTGAGCAGGCAACGACGTTTTATGCCTTGAGCCAACGCCAGACACTTGAGAGTTTAAGGATGGCTCCTTTCAAAGCTGTACTTTGTTACAGCGGAGAACTGGACTATTTCAGCCACACTTTTCCCGGCTTGCCAATACTGGAGCAGGGGGAGGGGGATCTGGGTGAGCGTTTGAAGCGCATGTTTCACGTTATGCGCTCTTCGGGATGGCGGCTATGTGTTGGCGGGGTCGCGATGTTGCTGCTTTGCAGCCTTTGAGGAGATCCGCTGGAGTACTGAGCAGGTTCTAGAACAGACCCGGCAGCAACTGCAGTCCGCCGGCCTGAGCTATCAACAGTTGGCGACATGGGAAGATATCGATGATATCGGCGCCATGCGGCGTTTTGTGCTGCGCAGTCCAGATGGCCGTTGTGGCCGCTACGCCAAGCGCTGCTTGCGCACCCTTAACTAAACTCATAACATATAACAGGAGAGTGACGTGTTAGATCTTATCTGGAATGCCGGACCGGTCGTCAAATTAGTGCTGCTGGTACTGGTCTATTTCTCGGTCGTATCCTGGACAATTATCTTCTACAAGTTTCGCGTCGTTCAACGCGCTGGACGTGAGTCTGAGAAGTTTCTCGATTTTTTCTGGAACAAGAAGCAGCTTGATGCCGTTGCTCTGGAAATCAAGCAATTCAGCCACTCTCCCCTGAGTACCCTGTTTCGTGAGGGCTATCAGGAATTGATGAAGGTGCAGCGTTCAAAGCGTGGTGACGACGCCCTGAGCTTTACCTCCGATCTCAGTGGAGCCGATAACGTCGCCCGGGCTCTGCGCCGTGCCAGTACCCAGGAAACCCAGCGTCTGGAAAAGTATCTGACCTTTCTCGCCACCACCGGCTCAACGGCACCGTTTATCGGATTGTTCGGAACCGTGTGGGGGATCATGGATTCGTTTCACGGCATCGGTCAGACCGGCAGTGCTTCACTGGCTGTTGTCGCGCCCGGTATCTCCGAAGCGCTGGTCGCCACTGCTATTGGTCTGATGGCGGCGATCCCGGCCGTGGTTGGCTACAACCATTTTCTCAACAAGGTCAATGTGCTTATCGGCGAGATGGATAACTTCAGTCAGGAGTTTCTCAACATCGTCGAACATATGACCCGGAGGTCGTAATGGAGATCGGTCCACGCAGCCAACGGCGTAGTTCGCTGTCGCAGATCAATGTTACCCCCTTTGTCGATGTCATGCTGGTGCTGCTGATTATCTTTATGGTCACGGCGCCAATGATGGAAAAAGGGGTCGATGTCAACCTGCCTGAAGTCAGTCAGGCCCCCAATCTCACCGCCGTTCAGCAGTCGCTGATTGTCAGCATTGACAGTCGCGGCCGTATCTCTGTGGGTAAGCAAAAGGTGAAGAGCACGGATCAACTGGTGGCTGTGTTGCAGCAGATTTTGCAAAGCCGCGACAGTAAAGAGGTCTATCTCGAAGCGGACAAAGTGGTGCCCTACGAGCGGGTAGTGCGCGTTCTGGCTGCTATTCGTCGTGCCGGAGTTACCCGGCTGGGTATGGTTGCTCTGGAACCGGAACAGTAGTCGTTTATGTCGCAACCTGCCAATAGAATTAAAACGCCATCTCGTCAACATAACGCCGGCCTTGGCCGCATGCTGTTGTTATCCCTCGCCTTGCATCTGGTGATGTTTGTGGTGTTGGGCGGTTTTGTCGTTCCGCGCATTATCGAGGAAAAAAAGCCGGTCTACTATGTTGACCTGTTGCATAAACCGGTTGCCAATCCGCAATCCGGTCGTCCTGATGCCGCAACGGCTAAAAAGAAAAAAGTCAGCAGCAAAAAGAAGAAAAAAACGGCCAAACCGGTGGTAAAGAAAAAGACTGCGCCCAAGGTCAAAAAAACAAAGGTGGTCAAGAAAGCGCCAGCAGTTAAAAAAGTTCCGAGTAAGGCTGCCGTTGTGAAAAAAAATGTCGTCAAGTCGTCGGTGGTAAAACCTGTCAAGAATATTGACGACAGCTATGCCGGTGAAACTCAGGATGTGATTGCTGAAATGCAGCGCAGGCGGCGCATTGCCGAGCTGAAGAGTCAGCTCAATGATCTGGCCCACGATCCATTGCCGTCGACGGATGATGTCGATGCGCCGGTCGGCGTGGTCGGCGGTACCGGCACTCAGGCCGGAGTCAGTTTTGATGGCTGGATCAAGGAATATCTGTCACAGGCCTGGGCGCTGCCGTCCCATTACTATCAGCGTGGGCTGGTGGCTAAAATGGTGCTGCGATTTGATCGCCGTGGGCGCTTGATCTATTACGAGATGTTGTCGCCGTCCGGTGACACCTTTTTTGATGCCAGTGTTAAACGGGCCGTACAGCAGCTGCAACAGTTGCCCGGTGAGCCTGAAAAGCAGATGGAGCTTATTGTGACCTTTGACCCCAGAGAGATGTTGACGCGATGAAAAAAAAGTCGATTACCCCGATTGTTCCGTTGCTGATTCTGTTGTTGGTTGCCTGTAGTTCTATGGCGGCAGCTAAAGAGATTGTCATCACCACCCCCGGTCGGCAGACCATTCCGCTGGCGCAGACCAGGATGCTGCCGTTGGCCAAAAGCAGTCCGAAGCTGGTTGCCACCATTGATCAGGTGCTGACTGCCGATCTGGATCTGAGCGGCCTGTTCGAGTTTGTCGATCCTCAGGCGTTTCTCGATGATGCCGACAAGGTGACGCTGAGCAGTACCCAGGTCAACTTTGGTCAATGGCGATTGCTGGGCTCCCAGGTGCTGATCAAAGGGGCGTATCATCTCAACGGGGAGCAGCTGGAGCTGAAGTTGCGACTGTTTGATGTCATCTCTCGCCGCCTGCTCACCGGTCACAACTATCGAGGTCCGGCTCGCGATGTTCGCCGCATGGTGCACAGTTTTGCCGATCTGGTGTTGAAGGCCCTGACCGGAAAAGCGGGGGCCTTTAATACCCGTATTGCCTTTATCAGTAATCGCACCGGCTTCAAGGAACTCTACCTGATGGAATCCGATGGCCATGATCCGAAGCGGATCACCAATTACCGCAATCTGGTGCTGAATCCCGACTTCTCTCCCCTTGGTCGCGAGGTGGTGTTTACCTCCTACCATCAGGGCAATCCCGATTTGTATCGAAAGGAGATCTATACCGGCAAGACCGCACGTATTTCACATCAGAAGGGGTTGAACATCGCCGGTCGTTATCGCAGCGATGGCAAGGAGCTGGCGCTGACCCTGTCCCGTGACGGCAATGCCGAGATCTATCTGGCTGGACTCAATGGTCAGCTCCATAAACGGGTGACAAAATCCTGGGGGATTGATGTCGATCCGAGTTGGAGTCCCATCGGTGATCAGGTCGCCTTTGTGTCCAGTCGTCAGGGCAATCCGCACGTATTCATTGCCGATCTGCTCAGTAATCAGGTCAAGCGACTGACCCGCAACGGTAAATACAATGCTACACCGGCCTGGAGCCCCGACGGCAAACGGTTGGTGTTCAGTCGCCTTGAAAAAGGAGTTTTCAATCTCTACAGTATTGATGGCGATGGTCAGAATGAACGGCAACTGACCTTTGGTGCCGGCAACAAGGAACATCCGCGCTGGAGTCCCGATGGTCGTTTTATCGTCTACTCCAATGACCTCTCCGGAAAAAAAGCGATCTATGTTATGCGTGCCGATGGCAGTGGCCAGCGAAAGATCTCCACCGTGCCCGGCAGCAGTCATCCGGCCTGGTCGCAGCGCTGGTAGGCACGATGAGCGACGTTGTCATTTATCAGACGGAAGATGGCGAAACGGCTTTGGATGTGCAGCTTGAGCAGGATACTGTTTGGCTGAATCAGGAGCAGATGGCCGAGCTTTTTGGTCGAGAACGGTCAGTTATCACCAAACACCTGCGAAATATTTTTAAAGAAGGTGAATTGGAGGAGTCGGCAGTTCGTGCAAAATATGCACATACTGCTTCGGATGGGAAAACTTACCAGACCCAGTTTTACAACCTCGATGTTATTATATCTGTCGGCTACAGGGTTAAATCACAACGCGGCACCCAGTTTCGTCAGTGGGCCACACGCCTGTTGCGTGAACATTTGGTCAAGGGCTACACCATTAACCAGCAACGACTGGAAGAGCAAACAGAGAAGCTCGTCGAAATGCAACGGGTGGTGGAGTTGCTTTCCCGCACGCTGGAACAACAGCAATTAGTCAACGACACCGGCAAAGAAGTTCTTCAAGTCATCACTGACTATGCTTATGCATTGACCACCCTCGATCGTTACGACCACGGCACCCTGGCGGTTGAAGGCACCAGCGGCCCGGCGTCTTTTTTGTTGCAATACGACGCAGCGATTTCCATTGTTCAGTCGATGAAGGGTGAGTTTGACGGCCTTTTCGGCCAAGAGAAGGATCAGGGTTTCAAGAGCGCTCTCGGTGCCATCTATCAGACCTTTGATGGCAAGGACGTTTATCCCAGTGTTGAGGAAAAGGGCGCCAATCTACTCTATTTCGTCGTTAAGAATCACGCCTTTACAGATGGTAACAAGCGGATCGCCGCTGCCATTTTTATCTATTTTCTCGCCGCCAACAACAATCTCTATCGACCTGACGGCAGCAAGCGTCTGGCCGATAACGCCTTGGTGGCGCTGACCCTGCTGATTGCCGAAAGCAAGCCCGAGGAGAAGGACACCATTGTCAAGGTGGTGGTCAATCTGATTAATCGGAGCAATGACTAAGGAACCCAATGTTCGAGCAAACCTTTAAAAATATCGATGATGTCCTCTGGAAAGAGGCGGGTTGTTCTTCAGAACTCGATTACACCGAGCAATCGTCGTGGATGCTGTTCCTGAAATATCTGGATGATCTGGAGCAGGAACGAGCGATGGCGGCGGAACTGGTCGGCAAACCGTACAACTTCATCATTGATGGTAAGTACCAGTGGTCGCAGTGGGCCGCACCGAAAACAGCGGATGGTTCTTTTGATCACGATAGTGCCTTGACCGGCGATGACCTGATTGAGTTTGTCGACAACGAACTGTTCCCCCACCTCAAAGGATTTAAACACCGGGCAACCAGCCCCGACACCATCGAATACAAGATTGGCGAGATCTTCGGCGAGATCAAAAACAAGTTTCGCAGTGGTTACAGCTTGCGCGATGCTCTGGAGTTGATGGATGCACTGCAGTTCCGCTCTCAGGATCAGAAGCATGAACTCTCGGCCCTGTATGAAGAGAAAATCAAGAACATGGGCAACGCGGGTCGTAACGGTGGTGAGTACTACACGCCCCGGCCATTGATTCGCGCCATGATTGCTGTCATCAAGCCGCAGATCGGTGAACAGATTTATGATGGTGCCGTCGGCTCGGCAGGTTTTTTGTGTGAAGCGCATGATTACCTGCGTCATCCGCAAAACGATGGCAAGCTGACCACCAGCCAACTGGAAACCCTGCAAACCAGGACTTTTTACGGTAAGGAGAAGAAGAGCCTCGCCTATGTCATCGCCATCATGAACATGATTTTGCATGGTATCGACGCGCCCAACATCATTCACACCAACACCCTGGCCGAGAACCTCAGTGACATTCAGGAAAAGGATCGCTTCGATGTGATCCTGGCTAATCCTCCCTTCGGTGGTAAAGAGCGCAAAGAGGTGCAGCAGAACTTTCCGATCAAGACCGGCGAGACCGCTTTTCTGTTTTTGCAGCATTTCATTAAATCGCTCAAGGCCGGTGGCCGGGCAGCGGTGGTGATCAAGAATACCTTCCTCTCCAACTCGGACAACGCTTCCAAAGCATTACGGCAGGAACTGCTCGAAAGTTGCAACCTGCATACGGTTCTCGATTGTCCCAGTGGCACCTTCCTTGGTGCCGGGGTGAAGACCGTTGTGCTGTTCTTCGAGAAGGGCGCACCCACGCGCAATATCTGGTACTACCAGCTTGATCCCGGTCGCAAGATGGGCAAGACCAATGCTTTGAATGATAATGATTTGCAAGAGTTTGTTGAGCTGCAAGCCAGCTTTGCCGACTCTAGCAAATCGTGGTCGGTCGATGTGCAGGAGATTGATCAGGCCAGTTTTGATCTGTCGGTGAAGAACCCGAATAAGGAGGAGGAAGCTTCGCTGCGTGATCCGCAGGAGATTCTGGATGAGATTGTGGTGCTGGATGCTGAGAGTGCGAAGATTCTGGCCGGGATTCGGGGGCTGCTGTGAGCATGGCTTGGCCAACTAAAAATCTTGGTGATGTTTGCAACATTATTGGTGGTGGAACGCCATCGAAGAGCAGGCAAGATTTCTACTCAGGCAGCATCCCGTGGGCAACGGTCAGGGATATGAAGGCTGAGCTGATTACATCCACCGAGTGTAGTATTACAAGTGAAGCGGTTAAGGGTAGTTCGACCAATGTGATACCGAGTGGAAATGTCATCATTGCAACTCGCGTGGGCCTTGGAAAGGTTTGCATGCTTGGGCAAGAAACCGCGATCAATCAGGATTTGCGCGGTGTGGTTCCCAAAAGCACGAAGACACTTGATGTAGGTTTTCTTTTCAGGTGGCTCAAGAGTGTAGCAGCAACCATCGTGGCCGAGGGTACTGGTGTGACGGTTCAGGGGGTTAAACTTCCTTTCGTCAAATCACTCCAAGTACCTCTCCCCCCCCTCCCCGAACAAAAACGCATTGTCGCTATTCTCGATGAAGCCTTTGCGGGGATCGATTCGGCGGTCGCCAATACCGAGAAGAACCTCACCAATGCCCGTGAGCTGTTTGAAAGCTATCTGAATGGTGTTTTTACTCAGAGGGGTGATGGGTGGGTGGAGAAGCCGGTAATCGAAATAGCAAAAGTCACCAGCGGCCACAGTTTTAAAAGCGGTGACTTTTCAGATAAGAGCGGAGCCAAATCAATAAAAATAACGAATGTTGGTGTTCGAAAATTTGTGCTGGAAGCGAACAATTTCCTACCAGAGGATTTTACGGAGACCTACAACAGATTTCAGGTTGCAGAAGGTGACATCGTCATTGCTCTGACTCGATCCATAATTTCCACTGGTCTAAAGGTGGCCATAGTTCCAAGTGAATACGATGGGGCATTGCTGAATCAGCGGGTGGCCGCGATCGAAGTCAATTCGAATATAGTCCTTCGTCAGTTTCTGTACTCATTTCTTTGTACGCAAAGTGTTATTGGTTACGTGAAAAAACAAGCGAATACACTGATGCAACCGAATCTCTCTATAACGGATCTGAAAAACCTTTCGGTGTCTGTTCCTCCAATAACTGAACAGAAAAAATTGGTGGAAAAGATTGGTGCATTATCTGACGAGGCACAACACCTCGAATCGGTCTACCAGCAAAAACTCAACGCACTTGCCGAACTCAGGCAATCCATCCTGCAAAAAGCCTTCGCAGGTGAACTCACTAGCCTGCCAGAAGAAACACTTGAAGGGGCTATCGCATGAAAATCAAATCTACTTTCTTTGAAGATAACACTATCCGTCGCGTCTATGACGAAGAGTCTGAAAACTGGTGGTTTTCCGTTATAGATATCATTCAGGTATTAACTCAGCCTTCAGATTATCAAACAGCAAGAAAATACTGGAAGGTACTAAAAGGCCGGTTAGACAAAGAAGGAAGTCAACTGGTAACAAATTGTTACCAGTTGAAAATGACGGCTCAAGATGGCAAACAGCGCCTGACCGATGTCGCCACTGCCGAAACTTTCTTGCGTCTGGTGCAGTCTGTTTCCGGCTCGAAAGTGGAGTTGATTAAACTATGGCTGCAACAGTTGTCAGCCAGTCGGTTACAATTTGTAACCGACTGAAACTTTACTGGGGAATCAACAGTTAAAGAGGTTATCGCATGAACGAAGCTCGCATACGCAAACTGCTGACCGATGGCGAAGGATTGCAGGTTGAATTCAAAACTTGCCGCAACGCTCTGAATCGTGATGTCTACGAAACCGTGTGCGCTTTTCTGAACCGCTCCGGCGGTGATCTACTGCTGGGTGTAACCGACGGTGGTGAGGTCGCTGGGGTAAACGACACTGCTGTTGAGCAGCTCAAGAAGGATTTTGTCTCGGCCTTAAACAGTCCGCAGAAGATTAATCCCCCCTTTTATCTGAACATTGAAGATATCGCCTTCGAGGGCAAAACGGTACTGCATGTGTATGTGCCGGAAAGTTCTCAGGTCCACCGTTGCAACGGCAGAATATTCGATCGTAACGAAGATGGTGATTTCAACATTACCGACAACACCCATCAAGTCTCCGCCATTTATCAGCGCAAACAAACCAGCTATTCTGAAAACCGGGTTTTTCCGTATGTAAAACTGAGTGACCTGCGTAGTGATCTGATCGCGAGAGCCAGAAAGTTGGCAGTTATCCAGCGTCCCGGTCATCCGTGGCAAGAGATGGATGATATGGAGATGCTCAAAAGTGCCCAGTTATATCTCCGGGATTTTCAGACCGATAAGGATGGCTTTACTCTGGCGGCGGTACTGCTACTGGGAAAGGATGATGTTCTCCTGTCGGTACTGCCTCACCACCGCACCGATGCTATTCTACGCCGTAAAAATCTGGATCGTTACGACGACCGTGACGATATTCGCACCAACTTGTTGGAGAGTTACGACCGCCTGATGGCGTTTGTCGCCAAACATCTTCCCGATAACTTTTATCTGGAAGGTGATCAGCGTATCAGTATCCGTGATCATATTTTCCGTGAGGTGGCAGCAAACATGCTGATCCACCGCGAATATCTGAATGCTTTTCCTGCCAAGCTGGTGATTGAGAGTGGTCGGGTGATGGCGGAAAACAGTAACCGACCACACGGGCACGGCCTGATTAAACCGGATAACTTTTCCCCTTTTCCCAAGAATCCGGTGATTGCCCGCTTTTTCAAAGAGAACGGTCGGGCGGATGAGCTGGGTTCCGGGGTGCGTAAGCTGTTTAAATACTGTCGTGCCTATGGCGGACAGAACCCGGAATTGTTGGAAGCGGATATCTTCCGTTTTGTGTTGCCATTATCAGATTCAGTAGAAGTTCAAAAAATGCCGGTAGAAACGCCGGTAGAAACGCCGGTAGAAACGCCGGTAAAAACGCCGGTAAAAATTTTGAATCATTTAAAAGGC
>JAGGYC010000092.1 GCA_021162745.1 Desulfuromonas sp.
GTAATTGTAGAAATTGGGAACGACCTGAAGTGGTTACATTGAACTATGAACAAGCGGCAAAGGAGCAGTTGTTACTCCGAGTAAATGGATAAATAAAAATGCGACAACTTACTTGACATCTACCGGTACGGGATGCCAAACATGCGTCGATGAATGTTCTGTCGGGACAATTTCGATGGAAGAAGACATTGCCTTTATAAAAGAAGACGTGTGCATACGATGTGGGGTTTGTCACGATGTATGCCCAGATGATGCAGTTCGTCATGACGGAGAACGAATCCCTGAAGAAGTGCAATCTAATTTAGCTTGGGCCAAAAAGTTGTTAACTCATGAATATTATTCCAATGATAAGGCAAAACAAAAACAGCTTATCGATCGTCTGCAACGCTTTTTTGCTAAAAATAAAAAGGTTGCAGAAAAAACTATTGAGCAACTTGAGATTCTGCAGAATTCGCAATACGCAGACTACAGTCAGAGAGGTCAGGATTGACAAACGGACTTATCTCTTTTTGTAAGATCCCGCAGAATTTAGAATAATAGTTGAAAAATGGCCGGTAGCGTTGTTCAGACTAAGCGTCGAGCCCTTATTAACAAAGCTGCGAGAATACCACACACAATCCCGCCCGTATTCGCAGCCATATCCAGCCATTCCCCATAACGGTTCACATAGGGCTGCACCAACTCAATGGCACCGCTCCAGGCGATGAAAAATCCCCCGATCATCAGCCAATAACGCGGTTTACGCAATGCGACGGGAAATATCAATGTAGCATAGGCGATAAAGTGGTGGGTTTTGTCCGTGCCGGGAACCGCAGGTAAGGTTTCCAGCGGCCATAGCGACAAGGCTGTAATTACCGTAAGAATCAACAGCGTTATCGCTTGCCAATAACGCTGGATATAGATCAATAAAACCGTCATTTGATGGAATCCCAAGCGCTGCTAGCGCATCTCCCGCATAAAGTATTCTTCAGGATCAAACTGGAGTAGGTTAAGCTTTTTTCGTAGAGTCATGTCTGATCACTTCGACAATGATTTTTCTTGCTTCACCCTCACCAAGGGAGACCTGTTTATTCGTATCAACAAGAAGGAGCTGCATCGGTTTAACACCTGCTTCCCTGATTTGAATGAGCTCTCCTTTGTGGAGCCCTACATCCGCCATGCGCTGCTGGAAATTCTTGCCGCCGCGTAGATCACGGATCATATAGATCTGTCCCTCCGTCACCAGCTTGGAAACAAGGGGGATGACCACCGGTTCACAGGTCATGGCTGCCACCTCCTCTTGGCGCAGGGCAAAACTTTGTCCTTGACCATCATCTACTTCAATAGTTCCGCCAAGGGGCGCAACCCGGATAATTCGCAGGTGGGTACCTGGTAAAATTCCCATCTGGGCTAACCTCTGAGCGGTTTTATCATCAGATCCCAAAGAGCGGATAATGCATTCACTTTCGGCCAGTAGGGAAGACACTGGCATGTGTTGAGCCCTGGTCATATATTTTCCTGTTGTTGAGTATGGCACTAATACTGGTTATGGCGGAGATCTTTGTCACCTCATTATCCAATATTATCATTTTCACACTGTCGGAACAAATTACTTGGTATTTATCAGAAGTGTAGTGCAGTTGTGGAAAACGTGGAAGCATGATGACACCAATTTGACATATGATGTTTTCTTGGGCATGGTGGAAAAAAGACTCGAAAATTTGTGCCGCCAGGAATGCCTGCCGCCCCATAGATAAAATCATTGTCGAGGTTATTAGCCATGAATCCAACAGCTGAAGCGATCACCATTGCGCTGGCTTCCATTCCAAATTCAGGCAAGACCACCCTTTTTAATCGACTTACCGGCTCCAGCCAGTCCACAGGTAACTGGCCGGGAGTCTCTGTTGAGCAGAAGCGCGGCATCTTCACTCTAGGGGAATATATCATCACCCTGATTGATCTGCCTGGAGCCTATGCCCTTTCTCCCGTCACCGAAGAGGAACAGGTGGTGCGTGATTATTTCCTCAACTCACCACCTGACATCATTCTGAATGTGCTTGATGCCCGCAATTTACAGAGAGGGCTGGGATTAACCCTGCAAATGGCCCTCAGCGCTCTACCCATGGTGGTGGCAGTGAATATGATAGATGAAACCAAGAGAGAGGGGATAGTTCTCGATCTTGAGGCATTGACCCAGCATCTTGGTGTGCCGGTTGTCGAATTGTCGGCAAAAACCGGTGAGGGCTTACCTGCTCTTAAAGAGGCTCTCTACGAAGTCATCAAACATCCAGAAAAAACAAGAATCCCTCATATCTCCTGCCCCCCTCTTTTGGAAAAGGCCTTTTCCCAAATCAGCGAAACCATTGATCAGTCAAGTATTGATACTCGCCTTGATCATACCTTTCTTGCCATGCGCTTGCTGGAAACCGAGAACCAGGTTCCGTTGACGGACAATGGCAAGGTAGCAGCACTGACCAGAAAATGGCAGGGACGCTTAAAACAATCTCTGAAAACAAGCCTTCCTATCGCTTGTGCCGGTTGTCGTTTTAACGCTGCACGGGGCCTTGCCATGGAAGTTCTTGGTGGGCAGCCGATCATTGAGGATAAGCTAAGCAGACGACTGGATCACATATTTCTACACCGTTTCTTTGGCCTGCCAATTTTTGTTCTCCTTATGTTCCTGCTTTTTCAAGGGGTCTATGGCCTTGGGACTCCGCTGCAGGAGATCCTTTCAGTCGTTTTTGACAGAGGTGGCCGTTGGCTTTCCAGTCAAGCAATAGTTTTCTCCTTGCCAGACTGGTTGCAGAGTTTTCTCTTTGACGGTATCTGGCAGGGAGTGGCTGTGGTCACCTCATTTCTCCCTGTTATTGCCCTCTTTTTTTTCTTCATGTCCATCATAGAAGAAAGTGGTTACATGGCCCGGGTGGCATTTCTTATGGATAGGCTTATGCATCGACTCGGCCTGGATGGAAAAGCCTTTATCTCTATCCTGCTGGGCTATGGCTGCAATGTTCCTGCTGTGATGGGAACTCGCGTTCTGACGAGCAGCTATAGTCGCATTCTTACCATGCTCCTTATCCCTTTTACCCTGTGTACGGCCCGGTTACAGATCTTTGTCTTTCTTGCCGCCATATTCTTTACTTCGACAGTTGCACCATGGATTATTTTATCACTCTACGGCTGCAGCTTTGTTGCTGTTATCCTTACCGGTTTTGTGCTCAAACTTTTTCGTATCGGCGGCGCGCCGGAACCCTTTATCATGGAGATACCGCCCTATCGGCTTCCGACCCTGCGCAATATCGGTTTGCGAAGCTGGTATGAAATGAAAGATTTTCTCTCCCGGGCAGCTACGCTGATCATGGCCGGGGTATTGATCGTCTGGCTGCTCAGCCACATGCCTGCAGATGTCCCGCCGGCCAGTGCAGCAACCTGGGCTGGACAACTGGGGCAGATTCTTGCTCCTTTTTTTCAGCCGTTGGGAATTGGCTGGCAGGAAACCGTGGCTTTGATCTTTGGCTTTATTGCCAAGGAGATCGTCGTTGGAAGCTTGGCTGTTATCTATGGAGGAGCCGATCTGACCGGTCTTATGGGCAGCCATATTACCCAGCTACAGAGCATCAGTTTTATGCTCTTCTGCCTGCTATATACCCCGTGTGTAGCTACCCTTGCCGCCATTTGGTCGGAATCACGCTCGATAAAAATTACCCTGATCAGCCTGGTTTCGGGCCTTGGTATTGCCTGGCTGACCAGTTTCATTTTTTATCAATCAGGTCTGTTGCTCGGTTTTCACTGACGATAATGAGAGAAACAATCATGGATAAGAAACAAGGTAAACAATCACTACAGAGACCGACTTATCTCAAGGTTTTGCGAAAAAACGGACTTTCTTTCTTGGCCATCAGCCCTCTGTTGTTAGGGGTTGTCGGCTTGGTCGGTCTCTTTCAGGCTCTGGTGACGCCGAAAATGATTGCTGCTCTCTTCAGGGGCAATGCCGTTATCGACACCCTTATCGGCACGCTGGCCGGTGGCTCCGCAGCAGGTAATCCGGTAGTCAGTTACCTGCTGGGTGGAGAACTGCTCAAGCAGGGGATCTCGCTCTATGCAGTGACTGCTTTTGTCATCTCCTGGGTTACCCTGGGATTAAGCCAGTTGCCGGCAGAGGTGGAGGTGTTTGGCGGTCGTTTTACCTTGTATCGAAATATCCTGGCCTTTGTCTTTACCATACTCATTGCGACGCTGACCGCCCTTACTGTCCAGGTATTAGCATGAAGAAACAGAATAAGATCTCAGAAAATGAGGATAAAGCTTTTGTCTTTCGAGGTAAATACCTCCTGCTCATTGTCCTGATCATTTATGGTCTGTTTTTTATTGGCAACAGTCAAGTTGCACAACTGGCCCTGCACAAGAGTGGCAATATCTTGATGAAGATTCTGCCTGTTCTGCTCGTGGTTGTCCTGCTCACAGCACTGTTTAATTTTTTATTACCACCCAAACAGGTTGCCATGTATCTGGGGCGAGAAAGTGGGGTAAAAGGTTGGCTTTGGGTGCTAATAGCCGGTGTGATCAGCCATGGACCCATGTATATCTGGTACCCCTTGCTTGAAGATCTACGCAGTCAGGGTATGAAGGATGCCTTCATTGTTGTCTTTTTTGCCTCTAGAACCATAAAGATTCCGCTGTTGCCGCTGATGATCGACTATTTCGGCCTGACCTTCACCCTTGTTTTGTCATTTTATCTGTTGGTTGGAGCCCTGATCCAGGGATTGATTATGGAAATATTGCAACCTGAAATCTGAGTTGTGAATTGTTGGCTACTGACAACTGGTGCGATGCTGTTGAAAATGGGTTCATGGGGCCAGATACTTTCTTAACAACGCTCCGATTTCTAACATTATCTACCGCCTGCCTGCGTTGTTTCAGGACGGATGAATGACTGATCGATGGCGATCATTATGTTGCTGAGGTTGACAAAACCTGTCGTGACCTCGATATTTAAGTTTACCAGTTCAGGGTGTGTCCATGATGTCATGGTGTTTATCCTGCTTGTTTGACTCATTAAAGGATGTTATGCGTTTATTGATTGTTATTATCCTGTTATGTGCTGTGGTTGGCTGTGCTCCGGTGAAGCGGGAAACGTTTGCGACCACAGCCTATTGCAACTGTTCATCCTGCTGTGGCTGGTCGCGTGATTTTCCCGATTTCTGGAACCGTCATTATGTTTCCGGGCCGAACCAGGGTGATGTCTATACCGGGCGGACCGCAGCAGGAACATATCCGCGTGAGCCCTATGAGGGTTTACTCTCTGTCGATACCTTGACCCATCCGTGGACGTTACCGCATCGGCTGTTATTGCCTTGGCTGTGGTTGGCTCATGACGGCACGCTGGCGGCTGATTGGCGGCATTTAAAACAGGGTACGCGGATCTATATCCCCGGATATGGCTGGGGACGTGTTGAAGATAAGGGCTCGGCTATTCAGGGTGAAAACCGGCTTGATCTTTACATGGATTCCCATGCAAAAGCCCTGCGATGGGGTCGGAAGAAGGTTACTGGCATGATTGAGCCCTAATTTTTTGTGTTTTAAAGCTTTAGTGGAAAGCTAAGGAGGGGAATGGTGAAGATGAAGATGTTGATTGCTCAGCTGGTTGTTTTGTTGCTAGCATTGAGCCTGGTGCAGAGCTGTCTGGCTATGGATGTTGAAGAGGGGCTGTGGGAGATGACAACCCGCATGGAGATGCCGGGTATGCCGATGCAGATGCCGGCGATCACCTTTACCGATTGTTTGACTGAGGATGATGTGATCCCGCAGGATTCTCAGTGTGAAGTGACCGACCTTGTCAAAGACGGCAATACGATCCGTTATACCATGCATTGTAATCAGGACGGACAACAGATGACGGCGAAGGGGGAGTTTACCTACTCCGGTAAAAAAATGTCGGGTAAGGTTGTGACACAGATGTCCGAACAGATGTCCATGACCACCGTTTATAACGGGCATTGGATCGGACCGTGCAAGTAATCGGAAAGGGATTAAGCTGATGTTGAAACAGATGATGTTGTTGGTTGCTGTTACAGTCCTTTTGGCTGGTTGTGCGGCCAATGGAGGCTTTGATACGCAAAAGGCGTTAACCGTCGGTGCCGGTGTGCTGCAGGCTACGACGTTGGATGAGAACAGTGTCAAACAGACGGCTTCTCTAGCGGCTACTGAGCTGGATAATCAGAGTACCGTTGCTGCCGACGATAGTGCTTACATGAAGCGGCTGAATAATTTGACGCGTAATTTGCGCAATTATGATGGCCTGACGCTGAATTTTAAAGTGTATATCAACGCAGAGCTCAATGCTTTTGCCATGGCTGATGGCACGGTTCGGGTTCATTCCGGACTCATGGATGCCATGCCGGACGATCAGGTGCTGGCCGTAGTCTGTCATGAACTTGGTCACGTCAAGCTTAAGCATAGCTACAATCAGTTAAAGGAACGGCTGATGACTGATGTCGCTTTTCAGGCGGCGATCTCCGTCGGTGGAACTATCGGTTCCCTGACCGCCTCACAGCTCGGCCAGTTAGGTCATGCGGCGATCACCGCAAGGTTTTCACAGTCCGATGAACTGGAAGCCGATGCCTATGCAGTCAAGACGTTGAAAAGACTGGGACGTGATCCATGGGCCATGAAGCGCTCAATCGAAACCCTACAGAGCAAATATGGCTCAGGTGGTGGTTTCCTCAGTTCTCATCCGTCAAATCCGAAACGGATCGAGCAGATTGAGGAATCGATCCGTAAAAACTGATTTTTACAACCCGGTGCAGATATTGATAAAAGCTCTCATTTCGAGAGCTTTTGTTGTTTCAGGAGCCGTGCCATGGTCTCTGGCTGCGCTGGTTCAGGCTCGGCGGGTCAGCCATTGATGTCATGGTGGAAGTAGACTCCATTTACTGCACTTAACGCAGAGTCTGGTAAACTGTTCAATACGTTATGAGCCGAAAAGGGGAGTCTATGCGACCTGAACAGCTTGTTGCCCATCGTGGCTATCAGAAATGTTATCCAGAGAATAGTTTACTCGCTTATCGCAAGGCGATCGAGGCCGGTGCCCTGTTTGTCGAAACCGATATCCAGATGAGTGCCGATGGTGTCCCGGTCTTGTATCATGATGTTGAGATGATGCGCCTGAGCGGACAATCGTCGCGGATTGATAGCATTGTTGCTGCCCGGTTGCAGCAGATACCGTTGTCTGAACCCCGGCGTTTCGGTGAGCAGTTTTTTGACGAAACCATTGCCACGCTGGATCAGTTTGTCTGTCTGCTTGAGCAGTTTCCCCAGGTTACGGCCTATGTCGAGATCAAGAAGGAGTGTCTTGAACGCTTTGGGGGCAACACCGTTGCGCAGATCATGGATCATCTTCGTCCGGTCCTCAAGCAGGTGGTATTGATCAGTTTTGATTACAACTCTGTACAGCGGGCACGAATTCTCGGTGCGGTAAGAGTCGGAATCGTTCTTAAACGATGGCCTGATCAGCATTTGCCGATGATCGGGCAGATCCAACCGGACTGTTTTTTTTGTGATGTGAAACGGGTTCCTGCAGGAGTTGATCTGGCACAGAGTATTGCTCCTGTGGTTGTCTATGAAGTCGGCGATGTTGATCAGGCGCATTATTGGCTGCAACGTGGTGCAGCTCAGGTTGAGACGTTCGATATTGTTTCTCTTTTAGGGGGCACAGATGAGTAACCAGTGGGATGTTGCGGTCGTCGGTGGTGGAATCCTCGGCGCAGGTGTTGCACAGGCTGCTGCTGCGGCAGGTTACAGTGTGGCGCTGTTTGAAAAAAGTCACTTGGCTGCCGGAACCTCAAGCCGTTCCAGTAAATTGATTCATGGTGGTTTGCGCTATCTGCAATCGGCTCAGTGGTCACTGGTGCGTGAAAGTCTGCATGAACGTGAACTGTTGCTGCGCCTGGCCCCTGACCTGGTGCGCAGCAACTGGTTTTATATCCCCATTTATAAGGGCGGTCATTACCCGCCTTGGCAGATGCGTACTGGTCTCAGTCTCTATGCCCTGCTGACCGGTTTTCATGTCAATGCCCGTTTTGAATCGATACCGCGTCGGCAGTGGTCGGAGCTGGATGGTTTGACCACCGACCAGTTGCGTCACGTTTTCCGTTATCACGATGCCCAGACGGATGATGCACTGCTCACTGCTGCGGTGGCTTGGTCGGCGCAGCAGTTGGGAGCAGAGCTCTATTGTTCCACGGAACTGGTTAAAGCGGAGAAAACAGCAGAGGGTTATCACCTACAGTTGCGTGGTGATCAAGAAAGTGAAGGAAGCTGTCGTTTTCTTGTCAACGCTGCCGGACCGTGGATCAACCTTGTCCGTGATCAGGTTGATCCATTGCCGCCTAAGCTGGCCGTTGATCTTGTTCAGGGTAGCCATCTGGTGTTGGATAAACCGGTGAGTGAACATTGCTTTTATCTCGAAACCCTTCACGATAATCGCGCCGTATTTGTCCTGCCGTGGCAGGGGGGAGCGTTGCTGGGAACCACGGAAGTACCGTTTAATGGCCCGCCGGAACAGGTTCAGCCCAGTGAATTGGAAGAGCAATACCTGATGGAGATTTTTAGACACTATTTTCCTGACTACCAGGGACAGGTGATCGATCGTTTTGCCGGGCTGCGTGTGTTGCCGAAAGCCAGTGGCCGCCTGTTTTTGCGTAGTCGCGAGATGTCCCTTGTTGCTGATGACGATTTATCTCCCCATTACCTGGCCATTTATGGTGGCAAGCTCACCGGTTACCGCGCCAGTGGCGAAAAGGTGGTTAAGTTCATTGCCAATCAATTGGGGGCGCGAACGGCTCAAGCACAAACGGATGAGCTGCCGCTCAGTGTGCCGCCTGACTCATTCCTTTCTTGATGCTTGAATCCTGTAACTGATCAAGGTAGTCTAGAAGACTGTCGGATTTTACAAGAATCTACTGCGAAACCGCCTGATCGGTTCATATCTCCGTAGATTTTCGACAAATAGCAGTGCTATTCGCTCTCAAATCTTCGAAAATCTGCCCTCGAACAGTCGATTTCTCGTTACGATTCGCTAAGACCGACAGCCTCCTAACGTCGGTTTGCAATGAATCTTGTCCTTTATTGCTCTTTTCTTTTTTCGAGTTGATAGGAGTTTGTTATGCAAGTTGAGGATGATGCCAATTGTTTCGTATGCGGACCACTGAATGAACATGGACTCCATGCAAAATTTGATGTCGATGTTGAACAGCAGAGTGCGCGTTGTCGAATTATTATTCCCGCCGGTTTTCAGGGTTGGCAGAACATTGTCCATGGCGGTATCTTGGCGACGTTGCTTGATGAAGCCAGTATCTATGCCTGCCGTTCTGTTACGGTTAATTGTGTCACTGCCGATCTGAGTGTGCGTTATAAAAAACCGGTCAAAGTTGGTGATGAACTGATTGTCAGCGCCCAGATTGTTGAACAGAAGAAACGGATTTTCCAAGTGGCGGCGCGTATCGAAGTGGATGGTGTTGTTCATGCCGAGGCGCAATCCCGGGTTTTCAAGCTGAAATAGCCTGTCGATACTACTTTAAGAAGTGCCTTGTAATACCATGAAAGATAGGAACTATTATGACGTACAATGATATTCTGCGCCGTTTTCGCTATGCGGTCGATTTAAGTGATGATGCCATGGTTGAAATCTTTGCCAAGGCGGGAGAAAAGCTGACAACTGAGCAGATGTTGCAGTTGCTTAAACGCGAAGATGAACCCGGTTATCAGGAGTGTAGTGAAGAGCAGATGACCGCTTTTCTCAATGCTCTTATCATTTATACACGTGGTGAACAGAAAAGCCAGCCTGGTAAGGCCGTCGCTGACGAACGACCGCTCAATAATAATGTGATCCTCAAAAAACTGCGAATTGCTCTGGAGATGCGTGAACAAGATATGCTCGAAGTGTTCGCCTGTGCCGGGTTTCGACTTTCAAAAGGCGAACTCAGTGCCCTGTTCCGCAAAAAAGGTCACAAGAACTACAAGCCCTGTGGCGATCAGTTACTGCGCAATTTCCTCAAGGGGCTGACGCTGCACAATCGTAGCTCTACTTGATACACACCCGTCGTATCTCCTGCATGTCCGTTTGGCCCTGGAGCATCTTTAGAATGCCGTCCTGTTTCAGGGTGGTCATCCCCTGAGCCATGGCCAGTTCGCGGATGTCGGCGACCTCGGCCTTTTTCTTGATCAATGCTTTCATCTCATCGGTGCAATCCAGTATTTCGTGGAGACCGATCCGTCCACGATAGCCCGTTTTACCACACTTTTCACAGCCGACGGTTTTGACAAACTGTGTCGATTCCGTATTGAGACCCTCGGCGACAAATTGCTCAGCACCAAATTCATCGGCCAGAGAGGTCAGCTCATCGGCTGATGGGGTGTATCTCTGTCGGCAATCGGGGCAGGCGCGGCGTGCCAGGCGTTGGGCCATAATGACCAGCAGGGCATCGGAAAAACTGAAGGGATCCATCCCCATGTCCAAAAGTCGGGTGATGGTTTCCGGTGCCGAGTTGGTATGCAGGGTAGAAAAGACCAGATGGCCGGTCAGCGACGATTCGATGCCGATGGCGGCGGTCTCTTCATCGCGCATCTCACCAACCATGATCACGTCAGGGTCGGCACGCAGGAAGGAGCGCAAAGCGCTGGCAAAATTGAGGCCGATCTTGGTGTTCATCTGTACCTGTCTCAGCCCCTTTTGGGTGATCTCCACGGGATCTTCTGCGGTCCAGATTTTAGTTTCCGGGGTATTGATTTGGGCGATGGCACTGTGCAGACTGGTTGTCTTGCCCGATCCGGTCGGGCCGACACAGAGTACCAGTCCATAGGGCTTGTTGATGGCTGCCTGGACGACTGCGAAGTTGTGCTTGGTCAGTCCTAACTTGTCGAAGGGTAACGGATCGCCTGACGCCAGCACCCGCAGCACAACATCTTCGACACTGCCTGCTGTCGGTACGGTTGCAACCCGCAGCTCAATATTGAGTGGCCCATACTTTTTGAAATTGATTTTACCGTCCTGTGGCTTGCGGCGTTCGGCAATGTCGAGGCCGGCCATGATTTTGATCCGCGAGGTCAGGGCGTATTTGTATTTGTAGGGGATGCGTTGATACACTTGGCAGCGGCCATCAATACGGATACGAACCAGGACATCATTCTTCCCTGGAGATGGTTCGATATGGATATCTGAAGCATTGGCCTGGTAGGCGTCACAGATGATTTTATTGACCATCTTGACCAGGGCGCTGTCCTCTTCGGAAACCTGCTTGATCTCCTGCTCGATCTCCGGTTCATCGTCCTGGTCGATACTGCTGAGAATATCCTGTATCGAGGTGCTGTGGAGTTCGCTCTGGGTATCCTGATTATAAAACAGATCGATAAATTGATTGATCTCATCGCTAAATGCGGCCAGAAAGCGGAGTTTACGCTGTCCTGGAAACGAAAAAGAGATCAGCCCCTGCTTTTGCAGGTCGTGGGGGTTTTCCATGACGATCTGTATGCTACCATTTTCGACACCAACCGGTACCCAGAGGTCGTTACGCAACATCTCGGGCTTGAGGCGTTCCAGCAGTTGATAGGGCGGGGCAGTCGCGTTGTCGTAGCGGATGAAGTCGGTGGCAAAGTAGCGTTCCAGGGCCTTTGCCACATCGGTGCGATCGATCTCAAAGTCTCTGATCAGAACTAAATCCTGTGATAGCTGTTCTTCGCGTGCTGTTAACGCGGCCTGTTGAAGTTGTTCTTCGCTGATCAATTCTTTTTCGATCAGGTATTGATAGCGGCTGGGACGGGGGATCTGTTGGGCCGTTTTAGACATGCGCTGATTGTTATACAGGGCGATGCCCAATGCCGTCGCGAGTTCTGTAGCAAACTCGGTATCTTGTTCCGTGAATGAATCGCTGCCGCGTTTATTGAGGATTTGAATGACACCGATGAAGATCTGTTGAAATTGCATCGGCACGCACAACACCTGACGGGTAGTGAAACCACTTCGTTTATCCCAGTCGCGATTAAATTTCAGGTTGCTGTGCAACATCCGCAGTTCATGTTCGTCATAGGCGTTTTTGACATGTATAATCTGACGGGTGGCGGCACAGTGTCCAGCCAGGGTGTCGTGATTGATGGGAACGTTAATGTTTTTTAGTTCATTGCCGGAAATAACTTTTGAAACCAATTGATTGTTCTTATTGTCAGCAAGGTAGATGGTGATCCGTTCTGCCTGAAAAAGCTGGGGAATCCGCTGGCCAATCTGTTGCATGATCTCCACCAGACTGTGCGCCGAATGGATCTCATTGATGCGATCCATCAGTTGTTTGCGGAATTCAAGTTGCTTTCTAAGAAATTTAGCTGCATCCATGATCTAACCCCTGTTACAAGAAAAAAAATAACTATTTCCGCAATAAAATGATCGTAATGATAGCAGATTGTCATGGCTTTTAGCTATATTTCCCTGATGCTTACTTTTTTGAACAGAAAGAAGATCGGGCTGCCGGGAGTTGACGTTGCGTATAAAGCGTATAGAAAATATCTGGGCAATGTTACTGACGTTGTTAAGGCAATCGGTGACAACAAGTGTTGCTCTGTTTCGCATTACGGTGCCCATCAGCATTGTCACCAAGTGTTTAACCCTGTTAGGGGTGACGGCCTGGCTGGGTCACGGCTTGGCGCCGTTGATGGAGATTGTCGGTTTACCCGGTGAGATGGGTCTGGTGTGGGCGACAGCGATGCTTACCAACCTCTACGGTGGCCTGGTGGTATTTGCTTCGTTGTCGTCTATTCCGTTGAGTGTCGCTCAGGTAACGGTGTTGGCTACCATGATGTTGGTTGCTCACGGTCTGCCGGTAGAACTGCGCATAGCACAAAAAGCTGGCCCCCGTTTCAGGGTCATGTTCTGGTTACGGATCGGTGGTGCGTTTTTGCTTGGTTGGTGTCTGTGCCAGGGCTACCGCCTTAGCGATAGCTTGCAGCACACCAATCAGGCATTGTGGAATCCGCCACCGTTGGATTCATCATGGCAGGCTTGGCTATACTCCGAGCTGAGCAATATGTTATCGATTTTTGCCATTATCTTTGTGCTGTTTGTTATCATGTATGTGTTGGAAAAACTTGGTATTACCGCGGTGTTGACCCGTTGTTTTGAACCGCTGCTGGCATTGGTCGGTATGAGTCGTCTGGCTGCCCCGGTGACGATCATCGGCATGACCCTGGGGTTGAGTTATGGTGGCAGTTTGATTATTCAGGAATCGCGCTCTGGACGGTTGCCCGAAAAAGAGGTCTTTTATTCGTTAGCCTTGATGGGCTTGTGTCATAGCGTGATTGAAGACACCTTACTGTTGATGGTGATCGGTGGTCACCTGTCCGGGATTCTCTGGGCACGAGTGATTTTCTCATTTTTCGTCGTTTTTCTGTTGGTGTGTGGAGTGCGTTGGATGCCTGATTGGGTCTTCCAGCGTTATTGCTATCGGCGGCGCTAGCTCTGCTCTGCCGAGGCTGATGAGATGCTTAATTCCTGAATTCAAGTCATAAGTGCATGACCCCAACATTGCTTAACATTAATTCCAGTAATTTCTTCGAACACCTCGTATGGTGTTTTAAAATTTAAACATTTTCTTGGTCTATCATTGAGCTTATCTA
>JAGGYC010000086.1 GCA_021162745.1 Desulfuromonas sp.
CAACAAAGATGATCGTCTGCCTGAGTTCTTCAAGAGCGATCCGGTACCACCGCACAACGCTGTATGGGATTTCACCGACGACGAGATCGACGAATTCTGGAATTTCTAAAGAGAGTTGCTGTTCTCTTCTTGCCGGGTGTACTCTCTCTCCTCCTTGGGTACACCCGGATTTTTTTCAGATTCGGTTTTCTGGACGGGACAATGATTAGGTTGTCCGTAGCGTTGGTGGCTGCTCGGGGTGTGTGTTTAATTCAACCGCTTTCAAGTTGAGACTTTCTTGAAAGGGAGTTTTGGGATGTGTCAATCTGACACGTAACGCTTTTTTAAAATGAATGGTTCAGTATGGTTCAGGCACTTTATGATCGATATCAGCGGCGTATCAATTATTTACGACTTTCTGTAACGGATCGCTGTAATTTTCGCTGTGTCTACTGTATGCCCGCCGAGGGGATCGATAAGTGCTCCCATTTTGACATTTTGAGTTACGAAAAACTTTTGATGGTCGCTGAAGCGGCATTGGATCTTGGTATAGAAAAAATTCGGCTTACGGGTGGTGAACCCCTGATTCGCAAAGGGATACTTCCCTTTATTGATCGGTTGAACGCTCTGCCCCAGTTGAAACAGCTTGCTGTAACGACTAACGGGTTTAACCTGTTAAAGACAGCCGGACCGCTGAAGGATATTGGTATTGAGCGGTTAAATATCAGTCTGGACAGCTTACAACCGCAACGATTTAAAAAAATCACCCGATTAGGTTCATTTCAACCGGTGTGGGATGGGATACTTCTTGCTGAATCTTTAGGACTCCCTCTCAAGCTCAACATGGTTGTTATGCGAGGGATTAATGATGATGAAATTCTGGATTTTGCCGCCTTGACATTGAGGTATAACTGGTCGGTTCGATTTATCGAATATATGCCTAATTCAGATGGTAGCCCGCATGAACGAGGGCTTTGTGCAGATGAGATTTACCGACGAATCAATACGATTTATCCGCTAGAGAAGACCGAAAACCAACAACTTTCCGGCCCTGCAACGAACTATCGTATCAAAGGAGCAAAAGGAACCGTCGGAATTATTTCTGCACTGTCTTGTTCTTTTTGTTCTTCCTGTAATCGAGTGCGTGTCACTTCAACTGGAGTTATGCGTAACTGCCTATTTTCCCATCAGGAAACAGATTTGCGGCCCTATCTGGATTGTTCAGATTTTGAGGGGCTTAAAGCTGCAATTGCACAGAATGTCGCTAAAAAGCCCCTTGGGCATAATGTTGAGTGGACTGCTGCCGGCCTGCCTGAATTGCATATGTCAAAAGTTGGTGGTTAGTTTCAGCTTTAACCGGGGTTATCGATGGATATATCGAGGGCTATTGCCGAGATGAAAAAGACCCAGCGTTTATTTGTTATGAACCAAAGTTCTTGTTTAAAATTCGTTTCCGATATTCAACGATATCCTTACGCAGGGTAGAAAGCTTGGCCATCTTTTCATCAACCTGGTCGATATGATGATCAAGTATTTTGATAAGCTCGGGAATTAAAGCCTCTGTTTCTTTTGCGTTTCCGTAAGTTTTATACAGCTGTTGCATCTCTTTGATCGTCAGGCCGATCTCTTTGAGCTTGAGGATAAATTTAATCCTGCGTACCATATATGGCGTATAGCCACGGTTTGAGCGATCTTGTCGATCGACGGATTTAATGATTCCCGCTTCTTCCCAGTAGCGCAACGTTCTTGTTGTGATCTGCAATTCTCTGCATAGTTCGCCTATGCTGGCAATCTCTTCTCTTTCTTGACCTTCCATTTTTTCTTTGTCCTTCATCTTCTGTTGTCAGATGTTCAAAAAGTATAATGCCCAACGCATAGTGCAATCGGCCGGGGGGGGAGTCCGTCTGACTGGGTGGCAGGGTGTGCCAAAATACAATTTCTTACGTTAACGTAAAAAAAAGTAAAAATCAATAAAATCCACTACAGGACGAGGCTTGTCTTAAGGTAACACTGTTATGTATATGGTGGCCCCGAATAGTCGGTCTTTCTGTTAAAAAGATGCGTTTTAGTTTTTGTTGCTGTCAAAAAAATATAAAAGTGTTATTTTTTCAATTGACATGTACGTAAAGGGCATATATCCATAGTGGGTGCCAAGGGTGATTTGTTTGGAATTTCGAGTGGGCAGTAAGCTGGAAGAAAGGCAACAGCGTCTGGCTGTGCTGGTTCAGGTTTCGTTGCAATCGAAGGGATTGTTTTTTTCAGGGGAGGTTTGTTGTGTCCAATGTGAAACGGGTAGGGAGTGAAGGAGTCAGTCTGCTCTATGAGTTGAGCAAGGAAGAGCTGGTCAAGATTATTGTCGATGACGCCAAAAACTGGCTGGCCCATGACGGGCTCTGGTTTCAGGCCATTGAGCGCTGCTACGGCATGGATGCGGCGGTGGATGCCGACATTGAGGCATGGCGTTACTTTACCGTGATCGAGGCCAAGCGGATCATGGCGCGGTTGGAGATGGAGCCGGGAGGGGGGATCCCTGCTCTGGTGGAATGTCTCAAGCATCGCTTCTACGCCCGCTTGAATTTGCAGGAATCTATCGAACAGACCGACACACGAGTCGTGTTCAGGATGCTTGATTGTCGTGTGCAGTCGGCAAGAAAACGGAAGGGATTGGCGGACCACCCCTGTAAATCGGTCGGGGTCGTTGAATATGGAGAGTTCGCGAAAGCCATCGATCCGCGTATCTCGACCCGCTGTATCGCCTGTCCGCCCGATCCGCACCCCGAGGAGTTCTGGTGCGCTTGGGAATTTACCCTGCAGGACTAGCCCTGATTTCTTACAAAGATCGTCGCGAGAAGTCAGGTAGTGACCTGGATGCAAGGCATGCGCGGAAAAACATTCGCAGGCATACTTTCAGTCTGTCGAAGAACGTTTTTCAAGTGTAACGCAGCAGACATGGTGTTTCCGGGCTTCGAAGCAGATTTTTTGTGAGAAATCCGGGCTTAGTTGAATGCATTGAGATAGAGGAGAGAGTCATGCACCAGAGAATTGAGCCATGCAAGACGACGGATAAACTGCCGACGCATAAATTGCGTTTTGTGACCGCGACCAGCCTGTTTGACGGTCACGATGTTTCAATCAATATCGTGCGTAGGATTTTGCAGGCTTCGGGAGTGGAGGTGGTCCATCTTGGCCATAATCGATCGGTGGACGAAATTGTCACCGCTGCTATCCAGGAAGACGCACACGGTATCAATATCAGCAGTTATCAGGGTGGGCATGTCGAATTCTTCAAGTACACCATGGATATGTTGCGCGAGCGGGATGCCGGGCATATCAAGGTGTTTGGCGGTGGCGGCGGGGTCATTATCCCAGAGGAGATTGCAGAGATCGAAAGCTACGGCGTGACCAAGATCTTTTCGCCGGAAGACGGGCGGCGTATGGGATTGCAGGGGATGATTGATTTCATGCTGCAGCAGTGTAATGTCAGTCTGGAGCGGGATCCGGAAGAGGAGCTGCAGAAGCTTCAGCACCAGGACGTCCGGTCGATCAACACGATTATCTCGTTGGCCGAAGACTCGGTCCATACCGGTAGTGAGGCGGGCTATGCCAAACTGCGCGAGCGGGTCAAGGGGATGGTCAAACCGGTTCCGGTGGTCGGGTTGACCGGAACCGGCGGGGCCGGCAAGAGTTCCTTGTGTGATGAATTGGTGTTGCGATTTTTGCGTGATTTTCCGGATAAGAGTGTGGCTATTCTGGCCGTTGATCCGTCCCGCCAGCGAACCGGTGGCGCCCTTCTCGGCGACCGGATCCGGATGAATTCGATCGCCGGAAAACGGGTCTACATGCGTTCCCTGGCGACCCGGGATTCCCATTCTGAACTGTCGCTGGCCATCAGCGATGCCCTTGATGTGGTCCGCGCTTCCGGGTTCGACCTGGTGATTGTTGAGACTTCGGGGATCGGTCAGGGGGATGCGTCGGTGGTGCCGATCTGCGATCTCTCCCTCTACGTGATGACCTCCGAGTTCGGGGCTCCCACCCAGTTGGAGAAGATCGACATGCTCGATTTCGCCGATCTGATCGCCATCAACAAGTTTGAACGCAAGGGGGCAGAGGATGCCCTGCGCAATGTCAAGAAGCAGTATCGGCGTAACCGCAACCTGTTCGAGTCGCCTGACGAGCAGATTCCGGTCTACGGCACCATCGCTTCGCAGTTCAATGACCCGGGCGTTTCGGTGCTCTATCTGGCCTTGCTGGCCGGGCTCAATGAGAAAAAGAACCTTGACTGGCAGTCGAAGTTGAAGGTTGAAGACGGCGACAGTCTGAGCAAAACGGTCATTTCATCCGATCGAATACATTATCTGGGCGAGATTGTCCAGGCCGTACGCAGCTATCGAAAGAAGGTGGTCTCTCAGGGCGCGGTGGCTTCTACTCTTTATCAGTTGCAGGCGACTATGGATCAACTGGAGGGTGGATCTGCGGCGGCCATCGAGGTGGCCGGGCTGATTGAAAAGAGCACCTCCGAGCTCCATACCGAGTCGCGGCAGCTGATCGGTTGCTGGGATGAATTGAAACAGGCCTACAGCCAGGATGTGCTGGTGACCAAGGTGCGTGACAAGGAGATTCGCACCGAACTGTTCAGTACCAGCCTGTCCGGCACCAGAATCCCCAGGGTCTGCCTGCCGCACTATTCCGATCACGGCGACCTGTTGCGCTGGTTGATGCTGGAGAACCTGCCCGGCTTCTTCCCCTATACGGCAGGGGTGTTTCCGTTCAAGCGGGCCGAAGAGGATCCCAAGCGTCAGTTTGCCGGTGAGGGCAGCCCGGAACGGACCAACAAGCGTTTCCACTACCTGTGCCAGGATGATGGTGCCAAGCGGTTGTCGACCGCATTCGACAGCGTCACCTTGTACGGGGCCGATCCCGACTATCCGCCCGATATCTACGGTAAGGTTGGGGAAAGTGGGGTGTCGATCTGCACTGTCGAGGATATGGCCAAGCTGTTCGATGGTTTCGATTTGTGCGCGCCGTCCACCAGCGTGTCGATGACCATTAACGGTCCGGCACCGGCCATGCTGGCGATGTTCTTCAACGTCGCCATCACGCAGCAGGTCGAGCAGTTCGAGAAGCAGTACGGACACAGTCCAGATGTTGACGAATATCAGAAAATCAGGGAGCAGACGCTGCGGGATGTTCGGGGGACGGTCCAGGCAGACATCCTCAAGGAGGATCAGGGGCAGAATACCTGTCTGTTCTCCATTGATTTTGCTCTGAAGATGATGGGTGATATGCAGCAGTACTTTATTGAGCAGCAGGTGCGCAACTATTACTCGGTTTCGATCAGCGGTTATCATATAGCCGAAGCCGGAGCCAACCCGATTACCCAGTTGGCGTTGACCTTGGCGAATGGTTTCACCTATGTCGAGTATTACCTGTCGCGCGGCATGTGCATCGACGATTTCGCGCCGAATCTGTCCTTCTTCTTCAGCAACGGGCTGGATCCCGAGTACTCGGTAATCGGCCGGGTGGCCCGGCGGATATGGGCGGTGGCGATGCGTGACATGTATGGAGCCAACGAGCGCAGCCAGAAGTTGAAGTATCATATCCAGACTTCGGGTCGCTCGCTGCATGCTCAGGAGATGGCTTTCAATGATATCCGTACCACCCTGCAGGCATTGATCGCTGTCTACGATAATTGTAACTCGCTGCATACCAATGCCTACGACGAGGCGGTTACCACCCCGACCGAGGAATCGGTGCGACGGGCGATGGCGATCCAGATGATCATTTCCAAGGAATTTGGCCAGGCCAAGAACGAGAACCCGGTTCAGGGTTCATTCATTATTGAGGAGTTGACCGACCTGGTGGAAGAAGCGGTGATGCTGGAGTTTGAAAATCTGGATCATCGTGGCGGTGTTCTGGGGGCGATGGAGACCCAGTATCAGCGCAGCAAGATCCAGGACGAATCGATGCTCTACGAGCATAAGAAGCATAATGGCGAACTGCCGATCGTCGGCGTCAACACCTTCCGCAGTCCCAGAGCCGATGAAGAGGGCTATGAAATTCCCGGCGAGTTGGCCAGGGCCACCCCGGAGGAGAAGGAACAGCAGATCGTCAACCTGCGGGCGTTTCAGGAGAAGCACGAGGTGTCGGCTGCGCAGGCGCTTGAGCGTCTTAAGGAGGTTGCGGTTACGGACGGCAACATCTTTGCCGAATTAATGGAGACCGTGAAGTACGCGTCACTCGGCCAGATTACCCAAGCCCTGTTCGAAGTCGGTGGTCGTTACCGGAGAAATATGTAGCTTGGATCTCTTGGGCAGGTTGATTGTCCTGTGAATGAAATGACTGTGGCCCTGTTTGGAGCCGACTTGGTTCCGACAGGGCGAGAGGCGTTGGCTAAGATCGTTTTCTACGATCTGTGGCCAACGATATAATGGATGGCGAGGAAATGACCATGATTGCACTCAATGAAATACGGCAACGGATTGCCGCTATGCAGGGAATGTTGGTGGAAAAGGGGCTTGACGGGGCACTGTTTATTTTTCCGATTGATGTCTACTATTTTACCGGTACCCGGCAGAATGGCACCCTGTGGGTGCCGACGAGCGGAGAGCCGCTGCTGCTGGTGCGCAAGAGCCTGGAGCGGGCGAGGCAGGACAGTCCGCTGCCCGATATTCGCCCCTTTCCCGCCAGCAGGGAGTTTGCGGCGGTGTTGCCGGAAGGTGCCGGTAAAATCGGCATGACCTTTGATGTGGCGCCAGCGCAGCAGCTGAATTTCTATAACAAACTGCTGCCGGGACGGGAGCTGGTCGATATCTCTGCCCTGAATCGTGAGCTGCGTTCGGTGAAGTCGGCATATGAGATTGAACAGCTTAAGCGCAGCGGGACCGAGTTGAGCTCGATTTTTACCCAGGTGCCGCAGTTTTTGCAGGCAGGGATGCGAGAACTTGATCTGGCCGCCGAGTTTGAGTACCGTTTGCGCAAGACGGGTAATGAGGGCTATGTCCGCATGCGGGCGTTCAATCAGGAGCTGTCTCTGGGGCTGGCCGTTTCGACGGGCGGAGCGAGCTATGGATTTTTCGACGGCGCGGTCACCGGTCGGGGACTGTCCAGTGCTTCCCCTCAGGGGGCGTCGTTGGCTGTGATCCAACGGGATACGCCGGTGTTTATTGATTACACCGGGGTGTTCAACGGTTATATCACCGACATGACCCGCATCTATGTGCTCGGTGATCTCGATGCGGAGTTGAAGCACGCCTTTGAGGTTTCTCTGTCGATTCAAGAGTATCTGCAACAGGAATTGAAGCCGGGGGCGATTTGCGATGAGCTGTTTCTGGCCTCGGTTGAGATGGCCAAACAGGCCGGTTTAGAAAGCTGTTACATGGGTATGCCTGGCGAGCAGGCACGCTTTGTCGGGCACGGTGTGGGGTTGGAGCTGGATGAAATGCCGGTGATTGCGCAAGGATTCAAGGTGCCGCTCAAAGCAGGTAACAGTATCGCCATAGAACCGAAATTTGTCATTCCAGGCAAGGGGGTTATCGGGATCGAAAACACCTTTGTCGTGACCGCCGCCGGTGGTCTGAGGATTACCGATATCCCGGACGCCGTTACCTATCTCTAGCCCGTCACACAAGCAATCCTGACCGTCGCGGTTTTTTTTGCGCGGCGGTTCTTGTCTGATCTTCATTTGAAAACCAAACAGATAGATGTCGCTGCTTGTCATAATAAAATACCGTTTCTTTTTTCATTGACATGTACGTAAACGACATTTACCATTATTGCAACACATTCAGGAGGCATTTGTTATGAGTTCAGATGTTTATGTCGTTGAAGTAAAAAGAACACCGTTCGGCTCGTTGGGCGGTACGCTGGCGGATGTGCCGGCGCCAGCGCTGGGTACTGTAGTGATCAAGGGGCTGCTGGAGGCTGCTGCGGTTACTCCGGAGCAGGTTGATGAAGTCGTTATCGGCCAAGTGTTGTCCGCCGGCTGTGGTCAGGCACCGGCGCGGCAGGCAATGAGAGGGGCGGGGATTCCGGATCACGTGCCTGCCCTGACCATCAACAAGGTCTGCGGCAGCGGGCTGAAGTCGGTGATGCTGGCGGCTGACTCAATCCGGCTCGGTGAGTCCGGCCTGGTTGTCGCGGGGGGGATGGAGAATATGTCGCAGGCCCCCTACATTCTGCAGAAAGCCCGCAGTGGTTACCGGATGGGCAACGGCGAATTGGTCGATCTGATGGTCTATGACGGGCTGACCGATCCGTACACTGGTCGCCATATGGGAGTGATCGGAGAGGCCAGCGCAGAGCGCAATGGGTTGAATCGCGATGAGCAGGATGGGTTTGCTGCCCGATCCTATCGGCTGGCCCAGTCCGCGATCCAATCCGGCGTTTTTAAAGATGAAATCGTCCCGGTGGTCAAAACGGTCAGGAAAACCGAGGTTGAGGTGGTCGATGACGAGGAGCCGTTCAAGGTGAATTTCGATAAGCTCACCGCCTTGCGGTCGGTGTTTAAAAAAGAGGGCACCATCACAGCCGGCAATGCATCTTCCATTAATGATGGGGCGGCTATGCTGCTGCTGGCCGGTGACGAGGCGCTCAAGCGTTACAACCTGACCCCTAAAGCCCGCATCGTGGCGCAGGCCACGGAAAGCCGGCACCCGGATGAGTTTCCGGAGGCCCCCATCGGCGCTATTGCCAAGGTTTGCCGGCGGGCCGGACTGTCCATCGACGATATTGATCTATTTGAGATCAACGAGGCATTTGCCTCGGTTCCCCTGTTGGCGATCAAGGCGCACGATATCCCGCTGGACAAGGTCAATGTCAACGGTGGCGCCTGTGCCATCGGTCATCCGATCGGTGCCAGTGGCGCCAGGTTGGCGGCAACGGTCATTAATGAATTAAACCGTCGTCAGCAGCGTTATGGTCTGGCCACCCTGTGTATCGGTGGTGGCGAGGCGGTGGCCGTTATTTTTGAACGTATTGCATAAGGAGGAGCAGGTCATGATCAGCACGCTAGGTGTTCTCGGCGCAGGCCAGATGGGAAATGGCATTGCTCATATATTTGCACAGTTTGGTTATCAGGTAATTCTGTTTGATATCGCGCCAAGCCAGCTGGAAAAAGCGCTTGCCACGATTCAGAAGAATCTGGAGCGGCAGGTCAAAAAGGGCGTTATCGACCAGTCCCTGGTAGCGGAGACGATGGGAAGGATCAAGACCACCCAGGAGATGGAAGGTCTGGCGTCGGTCGATTTCGCCATCGAAGCGGTGACTGAAAACGAAACGCTCAAACTGGAGATTTTCCGCAAGCTGGACGTTATCCTCAAGCCCGAGGTTTTTCTGGCTTCCAATACCTCCTCCATTCCGATCACCAAGATCGCTTCGGTTACCGGGCGGCCAGAGAAGGTGATCGGCATGCACTTCATGAATCCGGTTCCGATGATGGCGCTGGTCGAGATTATCCGTGGTCACGCCACCAGCGACGAGACCTTTGCGGTCACGGTGCAGCTGGTGGAAAAGCTGGAGAAAGAGGTGGCGGTTTCCCAGGACTACCCCGGATTCATCGTCAACCGGGTGCTGATTCCAATGATCAATGAGGCTATTTTTGCTTTCTACGAGGGGGTCGCCAGCGCCGAAGACATTGACAAGGGGATGATGCTCGGTACCAACCAGCCGATGGGGCCGTTGACACTGGCGGATTTTATCGGTCTCGATACCGTGCTGGCTATTGCCGATGTCCTTTACAACGGCTACAAGGATCCCAAATATCGCCCCTGCCCCTTGCTGGTCAAGATGGTCAATGCCGGTTACATGGGCAGGAAATCAGGCCGTGGGTTCTATAACTACCAGTAGGCGGGGGGGAGAATCATGGAATTAAGTCAACTGCTTATCGAAAAAAAAGATGGTATTGCGCTGCTGACGATCAATAGTCCGAAGACCCTCAATGCGCTGAACAGTAAGATGCTGGGGGAGCTGGAATGCGCCCTGTATGAACTGGAGCTGGATGCCGAGGTGAAGGTGGTGATTCTGACCGGTGCCGGCAAGGCCTTTGTTGCCGGAGCGGATATCAAGGAGATGGCTCAGATGAGCGCCATGGAGGGGCAACAGTTCAGCCGCAAAGGTCAGCGGCTCATGCTCTTTATCGACCAGATGACAAAACCAGTGATCGCTGCGGTCAACGGTTATGCCCTCGGCGGCGGTCTGGAGCTCGCCCTGGCCTGCGACTTCATCTATGCCTGTGTGGAGTCCAAATTCGGCTTTCCGGAAGTCACTCTGGGGGTTATGCCCGGATTCGGCGGCACCCAGAACCTGGCTCGGCGGATCGGGGCGGCCAAGGCGAATGAGCTGATTTTTACCGGCAAGATGATTGATGCCGCCAAGGCTGAGGGCTGGGGGATCGTCAATGAGCTGTTTGCTGCTGAAGAGTTGATGGACAAGGCATTCAAAACCGCGATGCAGATTGCTTCCGTCGCTTCGTTGGCGATCGGTTACGCCAAGGACGCCATTGTTCACGGTCTCGATATGACCAGGGAAGACGGTTTCAGGTATGAAGCCGCCCTGTTTGGGGTGTTGTTTGCCTCGGAAGACCAGAAAGAGGGAATGGGTGCCTTTGTTGAAAAACGTAAGGCTGTGTTTAAAGGAGAATAATCGGTAACTATTCAGTCCGATACGCTGGCAACGCTCATTCCAAGGGACGTGTCAAGCCCATCCATGGGTACTTAACTGCCGCCATCCGGGCGGCAGATACCCTTTCCATGGACGTCGCCAGCGTATCTACAGTTATGCTGAATAGTTACAAATAATCGCACGAAGGGAATCAACACCATGAATTTTGAACTGAGTCAGGATCACAAGGTACTTCAGGATGCAGTGCGGGATTTTGTCAACAACGAAATCAAGCCGATTGCGATGCAGATCGACGAGGACCACGCCATCCCCGATGAGCTGGTGCGCAAGATGGCCGAGATGGGCTTTCTCGGCAGCTATCTGCCGGAGGAATACGGCGGCGCCGGGCTCGACATGCTCTCCTATGCCATCGTCATTGAAGAGGTCTCAAAGGCTTGTGGTTCAAGTGGCGTGCTGATCTCGGCCCATACCTCGCTGGCCTGCGGTCCCATCGACACCTTCGGCAGTCATGAGCAGAAGCAGAAGTGGCTTACGCCGTTGAATACCGGTGAGAAAATCGGTTGTATTCTGTTGACTGAACCGGATGCCGGCAGTGATGCCGGCGCCGTGACCACCAGTTATCGCAAAGAAGGGGATGAATACGTTGTCAATGGCTCAAAGATTTTTATCACCAATGGTGGTTATCTCGGCACCGGCGTGTTGTTTGCCACCAGCGATAAGTCTCTCCGGCACAAAGGGATCTCGGCCTTTATCGTCGATCTGCAGTCGCCGGGAATTTCGATCCTCAAGAACGAGAACAAGATGGGCATCCGCGGCACCTATACCACTGCCTTCGCTTTGGACGATGTGCGGATTCCGGCGGAAAATCTGCTCGGCGAAGAGGGGCAGGGCTTCAAGATCGCCATGGATACCCTCAACGGCGGTCGGGTCGGTATCGCCGCCCAGGCCCTCGGCATCGCCGAAGGGGCCTTCGAGCGTTCGTTGGACTACTCCAAGGAGCGTAAGCAGTTCGGCAAGGCTATCAGCGAATTACAGGCCATTCAGTTCAAGCTGGCCGACATGTATTCCCGGATCGAGACCAGCAAGCTGATGACCTACAAGGCGGCCTGGATGAAGGACGCGAAGCTGGAATATTCCATGGAGTCGGCTCTGTGCAAAATGCTGGCCTCCGAGGCGGCCACCTATGTGACCAAGGAAGCGATCCAGATTCACGGCGGTTACGGCTTCATCTGTGACTATGAGGTGGAACGGATGTACCGCGATGCCAAGATTACCGAGATCTACGAGGGGACCAATGAGGTCCAGCGGGTCGTCATCTCGAAACAACTGCTGCGTTAACGCAATCAGAACAGGGTGATGCCGATGCAAATGACACGTGAAATTTATTGGAATGTAGGGCACGCGGTGGTGTTGCCGATGTATCTGCTGGTGCTGGCGGCGTTCACCATCATGGTTTGGGGATTCTGGGCGCGGCTTGCCGTATGGCGCCAGGGGAAGCCGCTTGACCGTTTCGATCGCAAAGGTCTGCGGTTCAAGCGGATGCTTGCCGAGGTGTTCGGCCAGTCACGGGTTGTACGGGTGACGGATGGCGGACTCCCCCACGCGCTGTTCTTCTGGGGGTTCATGACCCTGTTCGCCGGTACCCTGCTGGTGATGCTGCAGGCCGACTTCATGGCTCCGGTGATGGATATGAACATCCTGAGTGGATCTTTTTACCTTGGATTTTCTCTGGTCCTCGATCTGGCCGGCCTGGTGGCCATTCTGATGCTGGGTGGTCTTTTTATCCGGCGCTTTTTTTTCAGACCCCAGGGGCTGGAGATCGAAACCGGCGATTATTGGATCCATGCGCTGCTGTTTATCACCCTGATCAGCGGGTTTCTGATTGAGGGCGCCCGCATCGCCGCTACCGAGTTGACGCAGTTCCCGGAACTGGCCCGGTTTTCCCCCGTCGGTCTGTTCGTCGCCGGAATCATGGCGGAGATCTCGCCGGACTCCCTTGCTTTTTTGCACAAATCGCTCTGGTGGTTGCACTTTGCCCTGGTGCTTGGTTTTATTGCCGCTCTGCCTTACAGCAAGCTGAAGCATATCCTGCTCATCAGTGCCAACGCTTTTTTCGCCCCGTTGGAGGAGAAGGGAGCGTTGGCCACCATCGATCTGGAAGATGAAGAGGCGGAGCAGTTCGGTGCCGCCAGGGTTACCGACCTGAGCTGGAAGGATATTTTTGACACCGATGCCTGCATCGGTTGTAAGCGTTGCCAGGATGTCTGTCCGGCTTATAACACCGACAAACCGCTCTCCCCCATGCAGTTGGTCAAGCAGATCGGCGAGGTCGCCGCGACCGACAGCGAGGCGGAGTTGGTCGGGATGATCGGTGCGGACGCAATCTGGGCCTGTACCACCTGCGGGGCCTGCCAGGATATCTGTCCGGCCAACAACGAACATGTCAACAAGGTGATTGAGCTGCGCCGTAACCTGACCTTGATGGAAGGTTCTTTTCCCGGCGACGAGGTGCGCACTGCCGTCGGCAATATGGAGGTCAACGGCAATCCGTTCGGCATGGCCTTTGCCTCCCGCGGTGACTGGGCCGAAGGGTTCGAGCTTGCACGGCTGGACGATGGTGACGAGGCCGATATCCTCTACTTTGCCGGTTGTTACGCTTCCTTCGACAAACGCAATCAGGATGTGGCCCGCAATTTTATCCAGATCTGCAACGCCGCCGGTATCAAGGTAGGGATTCTGGGCAAGGCTGAAAAGTGTTGTGGCGAACCTGCCCGCAAGCTGGGCAATGAATACCTCTACCAGA
The DNA here is from genome assembly GCA_021162745.1 of Desulfuromonas sp. Taxonomy (GTDB): domain Bacteria; phylum Desulfobacterota; class Desulfuromonadia; order Desulfuromonadales; family Desulfuromonadaceae; genus Desulfuromonas. The sequence continues at coordinate 13,400 of JAGGYC010000086.1, forward strand.
TGTTGGCGATGGAGAATATCGAGACGCTCAAGGCCACCGGCGTCACAAAGATCGTCACCACTTGTCCTCACTGTTTCAATACCTTGAGCAGGGACTATCGCGATCTCGGCTTGGATATCGAGACTGAGCACTACAGTACTTACATCAACAGTCTGTTGCAGGACAGTCGCCTCAAGCTGAACCCGGGCGAAACGCAGCACTGTACTTACCACGATTCCTGCTATCTGGGCCGCTACAAGGATATCCTCTCCGAGCCGCGGGCGGTACTGAATGCCGCCGGCTGGAAGATTGTGGAAATGGATAAATCAGCTTATGACAGCTTTTGTTGCAGCGCCGGCGGCGGTCGAATTCTGGCGGAAGAGAAACTGGGCTCCAAAATCAACGAGGCCCGGGTCGAACAGGCGGCCGAGACCGGCGCCGGGATACTGGTCAGTAACTGTCCCTTCTGCCTGACCATGTTTGAAGACGGCATCAAGACCGGTGGTTGTGAAGACACCCTCAGGGTGCGTGATCTGGCAGAAGTCATTGTTGAAAGAATAGGAGGTTGAGCATGAAGATTCTGGTATGTATCAAGCAAGTTCCCGATATGGAGTCCCGCTTCAAACCGGCTGCGGACGGTCTGTGGTTCGATGAGACCGATCTGGCTTGGCGGATGAACGAGTATGACGAGTATGCTGTAGAGCAGGCCGTACAGCTGAAGGAGCAGCTGGGCAAGGAGCCCGAGTTGACCGTCCTCTCCATCGGTTCCGACCGGGTGGTTGAGGCGATCAAGAAAGCCTTGGCCATGGGTGCCGATCGGGCCACCCATATCCAGGATGCGGCGGCGCAGCAGAAGGATCCATGGCAGATCGCCTCAATTATTACGGCCTATGCCAAGGACAAGGACTTTGACCTGATCTTTACCGGCATGCAATCCCAGGACCGCGGTTCCGCTCAGGTGGGTGTGCTGGTCGCGGAATTGCTCGGGATCGCCAGCGCCACTACCGTGGTCGACTTCAGCTTCGCCGACGGCGTGGTCAGCGTCAAGCGTGAGTTGGAAGGTGGCATTAAGGGGCTGGTCTCCTTGCAGACTCCGGCCCTGGTCACCTGCCAGCTTGGTTTGAACGTCCCCCGTTATCCGACTCTGCCGAACATCATGAAGGCCAAGAAGAAAGAGATCGAGGCGATTGCCGTCGACAGCCTGTTGAGCGAGCAGGCCATAGCGCCTACCGCCCAGGTTTATGCGCCGGTTCGCAAAGGGGGCGGTATCGTACTGGAAGGTGACGTGGGTGATATGGTCCAGAATCTGCTGGGCATCCTGAAAGAGAAGACAGCTGTGGTCGTCTAGGAGCCTGTCGGGCTTACAATAGCCATTGTGCCAACCGGATAATTTAAGTCGGACAATGTACTCGTACCGGGTGCATACATAGGGAGGTATCAGATGAAAGTATTGCTGGTGTGTGAATATCGCGAGGGAAAACTCCTCGATACAAGTTATGAACTGGTTGCCTTTGCCGACACGTTGGGAGCCGAGAAGGTCGCGGTGCTGGTCGGCGATGAAGCCGCCGTCCCCCAGTTGGATGCTCCGGTTTACCTGGCCGATGTCGCACTCTGCGGCGAGTATAACCCGGCGGTCCATAAGGCGGCGGTGCTGGCTGCGGTAGAAAAAGAGCAGCCGGATTACATTGTTTTCAGCCATTCCTCCTATGGTTGGGATTTGGCACCGCGGGTGGCAGTGGCTCTCAAGGTCGGCCAGGTGACCGAGGTGGTGGGGATTGTCGACGGCGACTTTGAGGTCGGCTGTTGCAACGCCAAGATGCGTCGAAAAGTCAAGCCGACGACCGCCCGGGCGGTACTGACTCTGCAGGCTGGTGCTTTTGCCGCCGTCGCACCGCAGGCTGCGCCGCGTGTTGAACGGCTGGAGGTTGCGATCGATGGTCAGGGGCTTACCTTTGTCGGCTATGAAGCGGCGGAGGTCAAGGTTGTGGACCTGACCAAGGCCGAGGTGATTGTCACCGCCGGTCGTGGCGTCGGCAAGAAGGACAATATTTCGCTCATCGCCGATCTGGCGAAGGCGATGGGGGGTGAACTGGGAGCCAGCCGACCGGTGGTCGATGCTGAATGGGTGGAACACAGTCATCAGGTCGGCACCACCGGGCAGAGCGTGTCGCCAAAACTGTACGTAGCCTGCGGTGTCTCCGGAGCGATTCAACACCTGGCCGGGATGAAGAAGTCCGACTTCGTGGTGGCGATCAACAAAGATAAGGATGCGCCGATCGGTGAAATGGCTGACGTGCTGGTGGTGGCCGATGTTCTGCAGTTTGTGCCGGTTTTAACGGCACAATTGCAGGGGTAGGGGGCTGTAAAGGATTCTGGGCTGGAAGAATTCGTCTGCAGCAATATTTGCCGGATCGTTGGCTGGGGAGTTCACGAGGAATATAAAAAACAGTACGTTGTAAATCTTTGCGGTGGCAGGAATTTACCGGAGCCCGCCATGAAACCACCGTAAAACCGTCACGAGCGGTATTAAGTATCGGTGTGGACAAAATAAAAGGGGATCTGCTGTAAACAGCAGATCCCCTTAATGTTTTTATGGTGCGCGATGCAAGATTCGAACCTGCGACCTTTGGCTTCGGAGGCCAATGCTCTATCCAGCTGAGCTAATCGCGCATAGAGGCAAGTGTATAGCGTATCGTGTGATGAATTGCAACTGCTAACTTGTTTTGCTCTGGTGAAGCGTGTGGTTCATTAAAGGCTGGACTGATCCTCGAATTGCGTCATGGCTTTATCGAGTTGTTTTTTTTTGATCTTTTCCAACAGGGTGGTGCGTTTCAGGTTGAGCAGTTCTGCAGCTTCTTTTTTATTGCCGCCGGTTTGCATCAGGGCTTGAAGGATCAATCGATCTTCAAATTCACTGACGCGTGAATTGAAATCCGTGGTGCCACCCTCGCTGGTTTGGCTGAGTAGTGATGGGGCGACCTCCTCGTGAAGATACTTTTCCGGCAGATCTCTGGGGGTGACGATTTCGCCCATATGTAAAATCGACAACCGTTGCACAAGGTTTTCCAGTTCTCTTACATTGCCCGGCCACGGATAGCGGGTCAAGCAGGCCAGTGCTTGTTCGGAATAGCTGAATAGACTACGTTTTTTGCTGGTGCAAAAACGGCTGGTGAAAGTGTCGAGCAGCAGTGGAACATCGTCTCGCCGTTCTCGAAGTGGCGGAATTTGTAGCGGGATAACATTGAGACGATAATAGAGATCCTCGCGGAAGGTTCCTTTGGCAACCGCTTCATCCAGATTGCGGTGTGTTGCCGCGACGATCCGTACATCGACTTTAATACTTTTGACGCTACCGACGGGCTCAAATTCTTTTTCTTGAATAACCCTGAGCAGTTTGGCTTGAAGAGAAGGCTTCATGTCGCCTATCTCATCAAGGAACAGGGTGCCGCCCTCGGCATATTGCAATCGCCCTTTTTTGTTGTTGATTGCGCCGGTGAATGCCCCTTTTTCATAGCCGAACAGCTCGCTTTCGAGGAGTTCATCGGGGATTGCCGCGCAGTTGAGGGGAACAAAGTTTGCCATATGGCGTGGGCTGAGGCGATGAACCGCTTTGGCGACCAGTTCTTTGCCCGTGCCGCTTTCACCCTGGATTAAAATGGTGCTGTCGGCATCGTCGGCCAGACGTTTGATCAATGAAAACAGATGCTGCATCGACTCAGACCGACCGATGATGTGTGAAAAACCGTTTTCAACGGCGGGTTTCGGGCATGGGGCTGTCTGTTGTAACAGATGATACTGGAGAGCACGCCGGGCAATCTTAATGGTTTCCTGCGCTGTTGTTGGAGCATGAAGATAGAAGTGAGCACCGGATTGGAGGATGTCGCGGGTGCTGATGACCGTTTCCTCTGGAATAAGCAGAACGGTCGATACATGGGGTGCCATGGTGCTTAACTGCTGACTGAGCTCAATGGCGCCGTTATCCGTTGCCGACAATTGGTTGAACACCAGCGAAACGGGGTGTTGCTGTATCAATTGAAGGGCCTGTGAAAGCGTGTCGGCTTCAATGAAATTGGCAGAAATTTCAGCGCGCAGCAGGTCATGGAGAGCTGCTCTTGTCGTGCTATTGCTGTCAAACAAAAGAATGTGGGACACGGCTTTTCCAGAGAGTTGAACGGTTAACACAGATAGAAAAACGAACTCTCATTGTCGCTGTTTGAGGGCTTAATGGCAAGTTGTTTTAAGGTTTGACGTGACTTTTTCGCGAATCTCTTTGTCGCTGGCCGGGGTGAGGATAATGTCTGTTGCCCCATAACGGACGGCTTTGATGACGTTGGTGCGGGTCCATTGTGGACCTGCAACGATTAATGGTTGTTGCGCCGGGATTTCAGAGCGTAATTTGATCATATGGGCAAAGCTCTGCTCATCGACTTCTGACATTAGCAGAAAGGCAGCAATGATTGTGTATTGACGCAGAGTGTTGAAGCTGTCGCCAGTGGTGAGTTGGATGGCCGAGTGCTCGAATGTGTCAAGGCTGTTGGCGAATAAGGCTGTCTGTTCTTGGTCGTCACCGACAATCACGACAATGGTTTCTTTTTCAGCAGCTTGTTGTTGCGGGATTTTGCCATCTATTGTTGCTTGTTGCTGTGGGGCTCTGTTTATGGAGGCTGCCGACGTTTCCCCTCCCGTTTGCGGGGGCGCCTTGGCTGCAGCGGTTGGTTCTTCTGGAACAGGTTCCCCCCAGCTGCTTTCGACCGGTCGTGGCGCGATATGTAAAATATCAACGGGGCATAGAAAACTGAGATCGCCTAAATCGTAAGCATCACAACTCAGCGAGCCGGAGACCTGATAGTATTCTCCATCGGGAAAGGGCTCTATTGTATCGATTTTCACTTTTGTCGGTGTGAAAATCGTCATTTCCCCTTTTTGGAGGTGTAATTTGCGCGGATACATCTCATCGAAGTTTTGTACCAGGCCACCACTGACGATGTTGGCGACCTCGCCAAAGGCATCATCGATATCCTCGCTGAGCTCTCCTGTCTGGATTTGCTTTTCGATCTCAGCACTTGGCAGCATAATCATGGTACCGCCAAGGTAGATCGCATCTTTTAAGTCGGTGATGAAGTATCCGGTTCCCGAGCTATCGCCGGTGATAATCATTTCAGCGGCGATGGCTTTTTTGCCGGGGCGGGAAAAGTATTCCTGTTTGGAGACATAGCGGGTGGTGATATTCTCCAACGCAAGTTCAAGACCGAGCATGCCGCCGATCTCTTCGACGCATTGGCTGATCGAGGCCTTGAGAACGCGGTTTACAGTGGAACTGTCGATATAATCTGTTGGGGTTTCAGCTTCCGCAAGGGGGCTGTCGTCTTCGCCGGCCTGCGAGGGAACCTCTTCTCCATTCTCCTCGATCTCGGCGAGTGTTTCGGCAACGGGTTCCTCAACCGCTTCGGGCACAGGTTGCGTGCCGAGGCCTAACAGCTGAGCCGGGATGACAACCTCGAGATTTTTGAGCTCGAAACCTTCGAGAGACATGGCGCAGCTGGAGTGGAAATATTCACCGGGCGGGAAAGGTTGGTCGGCAGCTGGATCGAGTTGTGACGGGACAAAGTCAGCGACCGTCGTCCGTTTGAAGTGCAGTTTGTCCGGGTACATGTCGAGAAACACAGAGGTGTAAACGCCGGCAATAATATTGGCAACTTCGCCGTAGGCATCAGCCTCTTCGCCCTCAAAGGTGCGTAACTTGCAGTTTTCTTCTATTTGATCTTTGGGCAGCATGATCAGCGTACCACCCAGGACAACAGAGTCTTTCAGGTCGCTGATTATAAATGCATCACCGGTCTGATCGCCGGAGACGACCATGGTCGAAAGGACAGATCGACCACGGCTGATAGCAAAAAGATCCTCCTTGGTGAGGACATTCATGCGGTGCTCGGATAGCTTAATCGGCGACCCGAGAAGGGCACCGATTTCATCCGCCAGTTGTTCTAAAATGGTGTTGAAAACACTTTCAACAACAGCTGAGACCGCCACAGATGTACCTACTTAGGAGTTTTTAGTTTCAGTTCGACAAGAAATTCACCTTCATCAAGATAGAAGGGAACCGTTGTCCAGGCAGCATCGTCCATTCCGCTGACACGGTAGGAGCGACCAGCAAGAACCGTTGGTATGGCAAGGTTAACCTGAGTGCCAAGTTCAGTAAAGCCATCTTTGATTCCACCGAGAATCATGTTGGCGATTTCACCGATCGTATCTTTGACGTCTGCATCGACTTCGTAAACATCTATTCCCAGTAATGCACTGGTGATGGCAAAGGCGATCTCTTCCGGGCAGTGGATCGTCAGCATCCCCTGCACATCGCCGGCAAAACCAAGCATCGCCGAAATACTGTTTTTGAAGCTGTAAACTTTTTCAGACAGGCAAATTCCGGGTGTCAGCGGCATCATTAACATGGTGTCGAAAACAGCCTGAGTACTGTCAATTATTTGTTGCTGAAGATCTAAATCCACACAAATCTCCATTTCTGGAAGAGGTGATACTGAACAAGGTGCTCTGATACTGCAGCCTGCTGTGGTACGAATTTAAATGCAGCCATCCTGCTTTCTGTTTGGTGCAGAATGGCTACATCTGTGGTGTTGAATCAGCAACTCTTAAGCTGTAGTTCGACCAAAAACTCGCCGGAATCAACGGTAAAGGGAACAACAACCCAGTCTGCATCGGCGACACAGTCCATGCTGTATTCTTCACCGTGGATACAGGAAGGGATTGATACCGTCACATTTTTCCCCGCCTCATCCAGAACCATTTTGATGTTGCCGGCCAGCATGTTTGCTAATTCGCCGATGGCATCGGTGACATCCTCATTCACTTCATCAACGTCCATGCCGAGAAAACTACTGGTAATTGCTTTGGCAACGGCATCGGGGGTGTGGATAGCCAGCATCCCCTGGCATGCGCCTGCAAGACCGATAACGCCGGAAACAGAGCATTTGAAGCTGTGAACACTTTTTTCAAGAGGATCACCTGGGGTGATATCCAGCATGATCATGGTCTCAAAGATCTCTATTGTTGCTTCGGTGATGTTTTTTTGTAGATCCAAACCGTTCCTCCTGGTTGATTAATTGATGAGCTGATTACCTTTTATGTAATCGAGGTCATCTGAACTAAATCAGCCCACCAATTACTTCCTGGATTTTGTCAGGAGTAAACGGCTTTTTGATGTTGCCCGCAGCGCCCAGTGCTTTGGCTTCACCGATAATGTCTGATCCGCCTTCGGTGGTGATCATGACCACGGGAATGGCTGCAATGGCAGCAATCTCTTTTTTCTGGCGCAGAAACTCGATGCCATCCATGTTCGGCATATTGATATCGCTTAAAATCATATCAACGGTTTCCTTTTCAAGAAGATTAAGCGCTTCCTGCCCGTCTGCGGCTTCGAGGATTTCATCAAAATCCAGTCCGGCCTGACGCAGGGAGCGGGAGACAATTTTCCTCATTGTGCTTGAATCGTCAATGACTAAAACTCTTTTACCCATGGGGATTTTCCTTTCTGTACAATCTGTTTAATTGTTGTTGAGTATAATTGAAAGATCCGTATCGTCGGCCATTGTGATCTCGACGATGAGCGGATATTCTTCAGCCAAGTAGTAATAAGTAAAACGTTTTGCTTCTGGCGCATCATCCACAACCTCGGTCAGTTCCGGCAGATTCAGTGAAAAGGTTTGATCTGCGGGTAGGGTCTCGGTCATGAATCGCCCTGCCAGGGTATTGAGTATTTCGGCAAGCAGATCACCGATCAGCTGATCGGTGATCTCTTCTCGATCCATGATATACATGGTTTCGACAATCTGCACCAGTAATTCCCGCGACATTTCGAGTCTCATCTCAAGAAGGACAGGTTTTGTGATAAGCAGGTTGGCGTTGAGTCGCTCTCCCTCAATCTCCGTACACTCCTGCTTGGAGCTGCCATCAACGCTGATAAAGGCCATGTTTTCGAGGGTTTCTTCGAGAACGCAGGTTATTTTTTCCTGTAAAAACTGGCTGTGTTCGTTCATGTCAGACCTCCTCTTTGTTCAGTAGGGGGGTCAACACGTCACTGAGGATGGCAGGATTGACAGGTTTGTTGATAACCGCAAAGGCGCCCATTTCCAGCAATTGTTCCGATTTTGCCTGGTTCCCGGCGCTGGTAATGATAAGCACGGGCAGATCGACCAGTTTAGGGCTGGCTTTAACCCAGCGCAGCAGGGCTTCGCCATCCATAACCGGCATGTTGAGATCACTCACCAGCAGGTCAGTTGCTTGCTGTTTGACAAGGGCAAGACCCTCTTTGCCGTTTTCAGCTTCGGCAAATTCGGCATCTGCCAGACCGATGATTTCCAGGCAGCGTTTGATCATCATGCGGGCTGTTCCTGAGTCGTCGGCGATCACTATCCGTTTCATATCTGTGTCTCCTTTGTGTCAGTCATCGCGTTGTTAAGTGTGTCAAAGGATTCGTTGACTTCAAGCATTACCAGTGCGATTTGTTCTGACGTCAGGTCAAAAAAGTCGGTGTAGTTTTTATCTAGGTGATATTGCAGGGAATCTGAAGCTTGACTGCCACACATCATGGCAATGATACAGGCCAGGTGAACCGCATAAACGAGCAATTGATGTTCTTGCGGCGCGTCTGCCGGGTTGTGATGGTAGCGGATGGCCATCTGCAGTGACTCGGGCAGGTCCCAATTCTTTGCCAGCTCAAAGCCCGCTTCGGTATGGTCGATACCAACAAGTTCCCGTTCACCCGCCAGGTAATCGCCAACTTCATGGCTGTCAATGCCGATCAGGACATCGTTGGCGCTGTTGGATAAAAAATCGGACAGCACCGCTTTGCCGACGGCATGGAGAATCCCGGCGGTAAAGGCGACATCTGCATTGAGGGGCTGGGTGGCATAGCGGGCAATTTCACGTGCCGCGATTGCCGTGCGTAAATCATGATTCCATAGTTCACTTTTGGGTCCTTCGTAGCCGGCCAGTTCTTTATGGAATAACGCTGAAGCGCTATCGCCCAGGGCAATACCGGCGATGGTTCGATCGCCCAGGTAGGAGATGGCCCGGTCGATTGTGCTGACTTGATAGGCCAGGCCATAGGCGACAGAGTTGACGATTTTTAAAACCCTGGCGGTGAGGGCGGAATCGCATTTGACGATATCGATCACATCTTGAATGTCATGGTCTTCCCGGGCCGTAACCTGCAGCAGTTGTGATGCGCTGGGGGAGAGTAATGGTACGTTTTGAATGGCCTTAAGAATCTCTTCTCTGGTGGCACGTTGTTTCATCGTATTTCTCCCCTTATAGTTTCCAGTCGCCGCGCCCGGGAGAGGAGATGGTAACCTCCCCTGTGGCGAGGGAAACTGATACGGTACGACTGTAGGTTGCGCCAAGATCTTCGGCAACAGGGCCCAAGGCATATTTCCAGAGTGTTTTTTTTACGGCAAGTGCGTTGCGTTTTCCGATATTGAAGGTGTTGTTGGGGTCCATGATCTTGGCCCCTCCCGCCAGCTTGACAATGAATCCGCGGCCGCGGGGGTCACAACCCATACCGGCCATCTGTTGCAGCAGGGCGGGGATGCCGGTGTCGGCAAAATAACCGGGGCGGGTCTTGACCTTCTCCGGATTGATTTTTGATTCGGGTAAGGCAACGTGAACCATGCCGACGGTGCGAGTTTTAGGGCACATCAGAATGACGGCAATACAGGAACCGAGAGCAAATGTTTTAACAATGTCAGCGGAAGATTTGGAGGCGCCGAATTCGCCAACGCCAAGAATCAAATTGCTCATACGCTTATTTCTCCGTCAGCAGTGAGATCACTTGAGATGCAATGCGGTCGATGGGGAACAGTTTTTCAGCTCCCCCTTTTTCGTAAGCAACTTTGGGCATACCAAAAACAACAGAGGTTGCTTCGTCCTGGGCAATGTTGCGTGCGCCGGCTTCGCGCATGGCCAGCATCCCTTTTGCGCCGTCTGAACCCATGCCGGTGAGCATGACACCGACGGCGTTACGGCCAACATGCTTGGCGACGGAATGCATCATCACGTCAACCGAGGGGCAGTGGCCGCTGACTTTTTCTCCTGCGGCACATTTAACCTGATAGATCCCACCAGAGCGGACAACCTCCATCTGTAGCGCTCCGGGAGCAACGAGGATAAGCCCTGGACGGATACGGTCGCCGTGCTCAGCTTCCTTGACTTCCATGGCGCAGAGCTGGTTGAGTCGTTCAGAGAACATTTTTGTAAAGCCTGGCGGCATGTGTTGGACGATCACAACGCCGGGCATGGTGGCCGGGAACTGCATTACCACTTTTTTTATCGCTTCGGTGCCACCGGTTGAGGCGCCGATGGCAACCACCTTGTCGGTTGATTCAGCCAATGCCCGTGTGGTCCCGTTGGCGATGGAACGGCGCATCTCGACCCGTTTGTTTTTCCAATGGGAAACATTGGCTGTCGAGGCGATTTTCACCTTGGCGCGGAGTTCCATCAGCATGGCGTTGAGGCCTTGGGCTACATTGGTGGTCGGCTTGGTGACAAAGTCGACAGCGCCCGCTTCCAGGGCTTCCATGGTGATCTGCTTGCCCTTTTGCGTCAAGGAACTGACCATGACGATGGGGAGAGGGTATTGAGGCATCAGTTTGCGCAAAAACTCCACACCGTCCATGCGTGGCATTTCGACATCAAGGGTGAGAACGTCCGGTTTGAGTTGAACAATCTTGTCCCGGGCCGCGTAGGGGTCAGCGGCAGAGCCAACCACGGTGATCCCCGGATCCAGGGCCAGACCGTTGGTCAAAATCTGGCGTACCAGGGCGGAATCATCAACAACAAGGACACGAATCTGTTTGGCCATTTATGTGGTTCCTTTTTGGTAGGCGGCTGGCATCAGGTAGCGGAAGAACTGGCTGTCACGGCCAAGGGTTTCCGAGTGGCCAATAAAAAAGTAGCCATTGGGTTCCATACTGTGATGGAACCGCTGCACCAACGCATTACGGGTTTGCTGATCGAAATAGATCATGACATTGCGACAGAAAATGATCTGAAACGGTTTTTTGAACGGAAATGTTTTATTCATTAAGTTGAAGCGGCGAAAGGTGACCTCGTCGCGAATTTTATCCACCACTTGCATGCGTCCATCGGCAAGGCGGGTGAAGTACTTGCGTTGCAGGGCCTCCGGCAATGAGGCAACCTTGTCTGCGGCATAGATCCCCTGGCTTGCGGTCGATAAAACCCGCTCCGAAATGTCGGTGGCTAAGATCCCGGCGTCCCAATGGCCGTATTGTGATCCCAGATATTCATGCATGAGCATCAGCAGGGTGTAGGGTTCTTCGCCGGTTGAACAGCCGGCACACCAGACGCGCAAATCCTTACGGTTTTGCTTTTTTAATTGCTCGCAGATGGCGGGTAATGCTGTGTTTGAGAAATAGTCAAAATGGTCTTTTTCGCGATTGAAATAAGTATAGTTGGTCGAGACCAGATTGATCAGGTCGCTGACCGCTTTACCCGTTGTGTCGGTGTCAAGATGGTTGTAATAGTCCTGAAACGTTCCCATCTTGTTGGAACGCAACATCTTTTGTAGCCGTCCCACCAGCAATGAGCGCTTCTCATCGGTCAGATTGATGCCGAAGCGGTCATAAATCAGTCGCCGCAAGGCATCGAACTCCTTATCGGTGATCGTCATCATGGTGGCATTACGCGTGATCGTTTGAGTCAAACTGTTTTTATCCGTTGAGGTCATATCTTCGTCACTATTGTATCAGGGCTATTTTAAATCAACGAGATTGCCGACGTCGAGGATGAGGCTGACATCGCCGTTGCCGAGGATAGTGCAGCCTGAACAGCCGCGGACGTTGCCGATGTATTCAGAGAGCCCTTTGATGACGGTCTGTTGTTGACCGAGGATTTCGTCCACCATCAGACAAACACTGCGGCCCTGATATTCGAGAACGATCAAGATCGAATCAATCAGATCCGAGTGATCTGGGGGAGTGTCCAACAGCTCGTGAAGACGGACCACCGGGAAGAAGCTCTCCCGTACCCGTACCAGTTCCTCCGCGTCCGGTGTAATGGTGACGGCCTCGGGTTGCGGGCGGAACGCCTCCTTGATGGATAAAATCGGTACGATGCAGCGGGAGTCACCCACCCGTACCAGCATGCCATCGATAATCGCCAGGGTCAGAGGGATGCGTAGCTTGATGATTGTCCCCTGGCCGGGGACACTGTCGACATCGACCTTACCCTTGATCTTTTCAAGATTCTGTTTGACGACATCCATGCCGACGCCGCGACCGGAGATGTCGGTAATTTTTTCTGCGGTGGAGAATCCCGGCTGAAAGATCATATTGTAGATCTCTTTGTCGGTAAGGTCCGAGCCATCGCCCTCAATGAGGCCATTTTGAATCGCCTTAGCGAGGATTTTCTCTTTGTTTAATCCGCGACCATCATCTTCAAGGGTGATCCAGACTTCCCCCTCCTCATGGCAGGCACTGAGGTGAACCGTTCCTGTTTCGCTTTTGCCGGCGGCAATCCGTTCCTCGGGGGGCTCGAGGCCATGGTCCATGGAATTACGCAAGATGTGGACCAGGGGGTCGGTGATGGTTTCAATGACGGTCTTGTCGACCTCTGTCCCTTCTCCGGTCAATTTCAGGTCCACTTTTTTACCCGACTTGACTGAAAGGTCGTGAACCAGGCGGATCATACGGCGGAACAATCCCGAAACCGGGATCATGCGGATAATCATCGCCATCTCTTGAAGCTCTCGAACCAGCTTGCCCATCTGCTGAGCTGCTTTATTGAAACTTTCCAGTTCCATGCCGTCGAGATCCGGGTTGTGGATGAGCATGTTTTCGGCAATAACCAGTTCGCCAATCAGGTTGATCAAGTTGTCGAGCTTCTCCAGGTCGACACGGATATCCTGGCGCTTGATTGCCGCTGCCTTGGGTTTTTTCTTTGGTTTTGGCGTTGCTTTCTTGACCTGGTTCTGAGACGAGAGCGCTTGGCTGATCTGCTCTTCAGAGGCCTTGCCCATGTCAACCAACAGGTCGCCAAGGGGTTTTTTCTGCTGGTTGAGGGCCTGTTCGATCGTCTCTTTTTCGACCACCCCTTTTTCGATCAGTACTTCGCCGAGACGGGGGGCGGGCAGGGTTTTCAGCGCTTCAATGTGGGCGTCGATCTCTTCGATCAAATCCTTACCGTTTTCAACCAGAGAGCTCAGCCCGTCCTTCAGGGCATCCACGGCTAGAAGCATGGTTTCAAAGGGGTTGTCTGTGGCAAATGATCCGCCGCTTTTGATAATGTCGAGGACGTTTTCAATCTGATGGCTGAGCTTTTCAAGGTTCATGTAGCCAAAGAAACCGCTATTGCCCTTAAAACTGTGCATGCTGCGGAAAATTGTCGCAACATGGTCTTGGCTTTCAGGTTCTTTTTCCCAGGCGAGTAAGCCCTGCTCTGTCGTTTCGAGCAATTCATCCGCTTCCTGAACAAAACGTTCGACCATATCAGGAGTGATCTCGAGAGTCAGGTCGTCTGTAACTTCAATTTGCGCAGGGTCAAGCTCTTGCGGGGTTTCGCCTTCAGGACTGACTGTTTGTTTTGCATCGGTTTCAGCTTCTTCCGCTGGCGTGGCTGGAGCCTCCATGGCCTGGTGGAACTGGTCGGCCATCACCTTGCCCTGTTCCTCCACCCCCTCATCATTGAAGTTTTCGTCAACCCAGTCGAGAGCTTCCTTGGTGAAGTCGCAGCATTCGCATAGCAGGGTAACGTGCTCAGGGAGTAAAGTCATTTTTCCTGAACGTACCATGTCGAGCAAGCTCTCGGCCGCGTGAGCCACACTGGTGATATGGTTGAATTCAAGGAAACCGGCACTGCCTTTCATGGAATGGAACAGGCGAAAGACGGCATTGATGGTTTCGTTGTCCGTGTTTTGCCCAAGCTCGATGATCGTCGGTTCGAGTTGCTCGATCATATCGCGGCTTTCCTGGACAAACTCCTGGATGATTTCTATTTGATCACTGCTCAGCTCATCTGTCATGGCGTCTTCAGTTCTCCGTATGGGAATGGTTGCTGGTGCACTAGTTAATTAAGTCAATACTCGAATTATCTTAAATTCTCAGGGTGCCAAACCGGATTGTTGGGACATGCTCTGCTCATTAAGTTAGTATGTTGCATTGGTTTGGTGTCGATAGAATATTATAAGTTGCGCAATTATAGTGCAAAAAATGAAAATTCTGAACAGGTTTTTCCCTATTCCACTGTCAAAAAAATGACTTTGTTCTTTTGGTTGGCTGGTGAGGTGTCGGTTTTTTGATTTTTTGCTCCTTGGTGAGGTGCCTAATAGGCCAATTTCTCGCCCTTAGACAGGTGGCTCGTTTTTTGCATTAAATGTATGAAGGAGGCGTTTTGCCGTTTTTTAATTTTTCTAAAAGAATCAGCGATTTTATAGGTTTGCGTTTGAATATTTTGCTTGGCATATCCCGGTTTTTGTTGTGCCTGTGTCTTGTTGCGCTACTGCCAAGCGTGGTACTGGCTCAAGATCACTTCACCCTGCAACAGGTGCGTAAGCAAGACGAGGTGAATGTCACCCGCTTTATTCTTGAATTTGATCGATTGCCGGAATTTGCCGTTAAAACGTCGGGGCAACGTCTGGAAATCATGCTCAAGGATACGGTTGCGAAGTTGACATTGCGCTTGCCTTTGGAAGACGAGCGGCTGGTGAGAACTCTGGTTGGGCAGTCGAAAAAAAAGCTGATGTTGTCGTTATTGCTGCGGCGACCGCCCTATTTTGTCAATGCCGTTAAAGAGGTCAAAAGTCAGCGGTTGCTCATTGATGTTCATTGGCGGGACTCACAAAGCAGCAGCCGGCCGGCGATAGCCAGGCGGTTGCCTGGACAGCTTTCGGTGCAGGGCCGAGGCGCTGTCTGTAGCCATAGTATCGATTCAAAATATCGAGGAGACTGGGTTCGTTTCTTTCGTGAGTATGAACGTCCGCTTCACTTACAGGCCCCTTTACGTTATACGATGGTGCCATTCCCAGGTCTGCAAGTGCTGGGGCCTGTCGATGATGTCCTGCCCCTCGAGGTTGCAGAGCTGGCGGCTCGCAACGAGTGGCAGGCGGCAATTTCCGCCCTGCAGAGCATTGGTTATGAAGCTGCAAGTGGTGATCAGTTCTCCCGTTTTTTGTTGCTGTTGGCTGAATTGAACTTGCGTGGTGAAAATTATGC
Source organism: Desulfuromonas sp. (assembly GCA_021162745.1). GTDB lineage: Bacteria > Desulfobacterota > Desulfuromonadia > Desulfuromonadales > Desulfuromonadaceae > Desulfuromonas. The sequence goes on from JAGGYC010000086.1 coordinate 28,618, forward strand.
TAAGGCAGAACGTCTTATTCGCAAGGCTCGTGGTCTCTTTTCAGATGAAAATGCTGATTTGGTCGCTTTTTCTGATCTGCTGCAGACCTACCTTGCTACCCGTCAGCTCAGTGATCCCTACCGGTTGATGGCAGATCTGGCATTGCGTACTGACTATAGCGATTCCGATGCACTTCGTCCCTATACGGAACTACTGTATGCCGAGGTTGCTTTGACGACCGGACATATCAAACAGGCGCAACCCATTCTCGAAGAGGGATTGATGCGAGGTGTCGGTGACCTGGTTAACGCTTATCAGCGGCGATTGGCCGATGTTGATTACGCCCAAGGGAACTATCGCGGAGCTCTGGAGCGCTATCACGGTCTGGGCGGGCAGCTGGCGGAGGCCCCATTCTCGTTGGCGTCATTTGCGATCTGTTTATATCGTGTGGGTGATTATGATGGTGCCGTGGCGCAGCTGAAGATCCTGGTTGCGCAACTCGAAGACGTGGAACAGCGGGATCTGGTCCGTTATGCCATGGCGATGGCACTGATCCGGCGCGGCGATGGTGGCCCCGGTTACGATCTGCTGCATCAGATTATACCCGGGACACAGGGGGCAGTGCTGGCGAAGGCGAAAATTGCAGATTTAAGTATGGAGGTCGATGACTTTCATAGTCGTCAACGCGGGTTGCGTGATTATGCTGAGTTGGCTGAGATGATGGTAACGCGTGAGGGGCGTAGCGAAATGCAGTTTAAACATGCCCTGAGCCAGTATTTGCTTGGCCGGCGACTGGAAGCCGTTGAAGAGGTCCGGGACTTTCTTAAGGCGGATCGGATGACCGAGTTGGCGGGTCATGCCCAGGCGTTGTTGGCAGAAATCCTACCTGACTTGATTCATGGTCTGGTGGCTGAAAAAAAGTATTTCAGCGCCTTGGTCCTGGTTGAACAGAACCGGGAATTGTTGGTTGCCAGTCAACGTGATTTTACGTTTCTGGTTGAGTTGGGGCGGATTTTCTCCCGTTTGGAATTTTCTGAACGTGCCGTCCGCTTATATCTGTATTTGCTCGACTATGCTGGGAGTGAAGAGCGGACCTCTCAGGTTTATGTTCCTTTACTCGAAGCATTAATGCAACAGCAATCCTATGACCGAGTGATCGCATATGCCGATAAGTATCAGGAAAATTATTCTGCTGGCGAGCAATGGCCCGACGTGTATTTGTTGAAAATTAAGGCCATGCTTGAGCTGATGCCCGAAGACGACGTCTATGCTGAATTGAGGCGCGCCGGTCGTCCTCGTTCTGAGGCGCTGAATCGACTGATCGCTACATTGGCCTGGAAGAGGGGCCACATTGATGTCGCACGCAGCAGCATTAATGCTGTTGTTGGCGACGATCTGGAAATGGCTTCATCGGTGGATCTGATGTTTCAGGCGGAAATGTTGTATGCCGAGAAGCAGGACAGTGAAGCATTGCAGCGTTATCGCCTGCTCCAGACCGATGAAAATTATTGCGACCAGGCCAGATATCGTGGGGCGATGATTTTGTTGCGGCAGCAAAAACGGCAACAGGGATTAAAACTTTTACGGGAACTGGTCGAAAAAGGAAGTGATTCCCAATGGCGGGTTTTTGCACAAGAAACACTTCAGATTGAACGCTTTGATCGATGAGAGGATAGATGATGGCAAATTCAGGAATCATGGATCAGGCCTCACTGGTACTGAAAAAGTCACTTGACTTACGCCTGCGCAACCAACAGATCATCGCCGCCAATGTCGCCAATGCGCAGACGCCGGGTTATCAGGCACGCCGTTTTCAATTTGAAGATGCGCTGCAGCAGGCTGTAACGGGGAGTGGGTACGATGTTGTCACCACCCATCCACGGCATATATCCAGCCATGGTGGTTCCATTGGCAACGTGATGGGAACTATTCGCGAGGTGCGCGATAGTAGTGGTATCGGCGATGGCAATACCGTCGATGTCGATCAGGAGATGGTTCAATTGGCCGAAAATCAGATTATGTACGAGGCCACAGCCCAGCTGCTGAGTAAAAAAATGGCTATTATCAAGTACGTGGTGCAGGGTAACTAGGGGGTAGGTTATGGATATCTTCACATCGTTAAATATCAGTGCCTCGGCGCTCAAAGCGCAACGTATTCGACTGGATACCATTAGTTCTAATATGGCCAACGCCGAAACGACCCGCACGCCCGAGGGTGGGCCTTATAAAAGGAAGATGGTGGTGTTTGAACCTCAGCAGATGTCGTTTTCAGACCACTTGTCGGCCCGGGAGAAGAAAGCGCTAAGCGGAGTGCGGGTGAGTCAAATCGCCGTCGATAATAGTGAGCCTCGACTGGTGTTTGACCCTGCCCATCCTGATGCCAACAACGAGGGTTATGTTGCTATGCCGGACATTGATATCCTTAAAGAGACGACAGATATGATGTTGGCGACGCGTGCGTACGAGGCCAATATCACGACGATAAAATCAGCGAAACGGATGGCGCTTAAAGCCCTTGAAATCGGAAAATAGCGAGGTGTAGACCATGAAAGATATCTCCATTGATACTCATCTGAAATCGATGATGCCAACATTGAGCGCACCGCAGAGTCGCCCGGACAGTGGTTTTGCTGATTTGCTTACCAAAGCAATCGATGAAACGAATGATGCGCAGTTGACGGCGGATAAAGCGGTGACAGATTTGAGTACAGGCAAAGCAGATAACCTCCACGAAGTGATGTTGTCCATGGAGGAAGCCGATATCTCCATGCGTATGTTGGTTCAAATGAGAAATAAGGTTGTTGAAGCCTATCAGGAAATTATTCGGATGCAGGTGTGACAGCTTGTTTTTTGGTTGGCAAGACGTAATGGGAATTTGGGCGGAGAGATAAATACACATGGCTGATGACATCAGGGGAAATGCTTTTGCCGCAATGAAGAACTGGTCTCTGTCACGCAAGATCAGTCTTGTGGCAGTCGCGCTGTTTTCATTGACGCTGTTTGCGCTGATCATACTGCAGGCACGGCATACGGATTATCAGTTGTTGTTTGCCAACTTGTCGGAAAACGACGCGTCGGCGATTGTCACCTGGCTAAAAGATCGTAAGATGCCCTACGAATTGCAGGGCGGAGGACGGTCGATCTATGTCTCGTCTGAAAATGTGTATGAAACGCGTCTAGAACTCGCTGGTTCCGGACTGCCACAGGGCGGCGGGATCGGGTTTGAAATTTTTGACAAGCAAAGTTTGGGTATAACCGACTTTGTCCAGAAGGTGAACTATTTAAGGGCCATGCAGGGGGAGCTGTCGCGAACCGTTGCCTCCCTCTCCCCGGTTGCCGCAGCGCGCGTGCATCTGGCATTGCCGCAAAAGCGACTGTTCAAGAGTGAGCAGCAACATGTGACGGCTTCAATCATTGTCAAACTAGTGCCCGGTCTGAAGCTCAAAGAGTCTCAGGTGCAGGGGATTGTTAATCTTGTCGCCGGCAGTGTTGAAGGGTTGGAGTCTGAATACGTCACGGTGGTTGATGCTTCGGGGACGGTGCTGTCGAAAAAACAGGAGGAGGGGCTGAGTGGGCCGATGACTCCGGGCATGCTGCAATATCAGCGAGCCGTCGAGCGCCAGATGGAGAACCGTGCCCAAGCGATGCTTGATCGAGCGTTAGGAATGGCAAATTCTCTGGTGAAAGTGACTGCCTTGCTGGATTTTGCTCAGGTGGAAAAACTCGAAGAGCTGTACGATCCGAAAAGTGCTGTGCCGCGCAGTGAACAGCTGCAGGAACAGAAGGATGACAGTGGGAGTGCTGGCGGTGGCGTCCCTGGTGTGCAGTCAAATCTGGGCGCAGGAGGACCTGGCGGTGGCGGCAGCGCAGCAAACAGTAGCAGCAGTGCAGAAACAACCAATTATGAAATCAGTAAGGTGGTAAACCGGACGGTTGCACCGGTCGGAACAATTCAACATCTGTCTGTTTCTGTATTGGTCGCAGATACAATGTCAAAGGAATCCGGGGAAGATGGGGAAGAGATCTCGAAGTTGGTTCCTCGTACCGAGCAAGAGTTGCGGACCATTGAAAAAATGATTCAGACTGCATTGGGGATTGATAAAACACGCGGCGATCAGCTGAATGTGGTCTCAATGCCTTTTGCGGATGAATTTTATACAACGCCGGAACTGCCTGAACCGACGTTAAAGGATAACCTTTATACCTATATGCCGTTGGTTAAGTATTTCCTTGCTGGTTTAGGGGCGCTGCTGATGTATTTTCTGCTGGTCCGACCGACGATAAAGACCCTACGCGAAGAGGCGACCGTCCAGCACTTTAAAACCGTCAAGGAATTGGAGTCAGAAATGGCCTCAGGGCGAAGCTCGACGGTGCAACTCGATCCTACCGAACAGTTGCGGCAGAATATACTTAAAGCCGAACATTCACCTTCAGAGGTGATCCGAACTTGGATGAATGATGAAGAATAACGGAGATATGTGTGGACGCATTACAGTTTAACCGTATGTCAGGCTTGGAAAAAGCCGCTGTTTTGCTGATGTGTCTTGGAGAATCGGCGACAGCGAAGGTTTTTTCGGATCTGGAAGAAAATGAGATCAGATTACTGACGCGTATTATGATCGGCATTGATCATATCTCGGCGGAATTAGCGAATGATGTCATGGCCGAGTTCCAGCATGCTCAGAAGAAAAACCCCGGCATGTATATCAAGAGTGAAGAATTTGTCCGTAATGCCATTGCCGGCAGCGGCGATGATCGGGGTGAACAGCTGGTGAATGAGATTCTCAGTGGTGTTGAATCACGTCCACTGGAAACGATTGCGACCATGAATCCACGCATGGTCGCCAGTTTGCTGGAAAACGAGCATCCGCAGACCTTGGCACTGATTCTGTCCACCCAGCGCTCGGACCATACCAGTAAGGTGTTAAAGTTTTTGCCCGATGAGGTGGCGGGTGATGTGATGTATCGCATTGCCAAGATTGATAAGGTTGCGCCTGAGGTCCTTGCTCAGATTGAAGAAGCATTGCGTCGCGAGATCGGTGGTGTCAGCAAGAAAGAGCAGCAGGACGTTGGTGGTGTCGACAAGGTGGTCGATATCCTTGGGCGTATGGAAAAAGGTTCCGACCGGATGATTGTCGATAGTATTGAAGTTACCGATCCTGAGTTGGCAGAGGCCATCCGCAAGAAGATGTTCACCTTTGGAGATCTGGTTGGTATCGATGGCCGGGCGATGCAGATGATCCTGCGCGAGATCAACAACGATACGTTGACGATGGCACTTAAAACGGCTACGGACGAATTGAAAAATATGATTTTTGGTAATATTTCCAATCGAGCTGCTGAGATGATTCAGGAAGATCTTGAGGCGATGGGTCCGGTACGGTTATCGGACGTTGAGGCGATGCAGCAGACGATTGTCAAACTCGCTCTGAAGCTGGAAGAAGAGGGGCAGATTGTGATACCAGGACGTGGGGCCGGCGATGTCCTCGTCTAAGATTATCCGCGATGCGGACGTTGTCTGTCACTCTGTGGTGATGTCCAGCCTTGAGGATGTCCATGGGTTTCAGGCCGGCAGTTTTGTTGTTGCGGACGGGGCCGCTGAGGTTGTTGTCAAAACGACTACTCAACAAGACGAGCAGATTGATCAGGGGGGCGTTGTTGAGCCTGATATTAATGTTGAAGCATTGCGTCAGCAGGCGTTTGCCGAAGGGCGTCAGGCAGGATTTGATGAGGCGGAAGCACAGCTCGGCACCTTGACGCAGTCTCTGGCTGCGGCCTGTACTGAACTGAGCACTCTGCGGCAAAAAATGCTCGAACGCAGTCGTGAGGATATGCTGCGGCTGGTGTTGGCGGTGGCTGAGCGGATTGTCCTGGTTGAGCTTGTCGTTCATCGTGATGCCGTTAATCGTACGGTTCAGCAGGCCATTCAGGCCGCAGTTAGCGCTGAGGAGTTTCATATCAAGATCAACCCTGACGACATGCAGATGGTTCAGGAGCATAAACCGCTGTTTATCGCTAGCTTGAGCGGCTTGAGCAATATTGAGTTTGTTCCTGATCCAACGGTGACCGCAGGAGGTTGTATGCTTGAATCGCCCAAGGGGCGGGTAGACGCGACCATCGAGGCTCAACTCGATGAGATTGCCCGGAACTTACGCGAGGCGCTAGAGGAAGGCTGATGGCAAACCTCGAATCACGGATAAGGGACTGTAAAACCCTGCGGGTATGGGGCAAGGTCACCAAGATCGTTGGATTGGTGGTCGAAGGCTACTGTCCAACCGCCTCGGTCGGTACGCTGTGCGAAATTCAACCCCTCGACGGCAGCGAGGCCGTTGCTGCTGAAGTGGTTGGTTTTCGCGAAGGGCTGGCCTTGCTGATGCCCCTGGGTGAACTGCGTGGATTGGGTCCCGGCAGCCTTATTCGGGTGCTGCGCAGTAGTGCCAGTATGGCCGTGGGGGAAGCTCTGCTCGGCCGGGTTGTCGATGCCATGGGCCATCCTATTGATAGTTTGCCTGAGCCTGTTCTTGATCGTGAGATGCCGGTCTATTCATTGCCGCCGGGACCGATGCAACGGCGTAAGATCGCCGAACCACTGGATCTGGGCGTGCGGGCGATTAATGGCTTGCTCACCTGCGGGCGAGGCCAGCGGATGGGGATCATGGCCGGTTCAGGCGTCGGTAAAAGTGTTCTGCTTGGGACCATGGCGAAACATTCGCAGTCTGATATAAACGTGATTGCCCTGATTGGCGAGCGTGGACGTGAGGTGCGCGAATTTATTGAGCGCGATCTCGGCGAAGAGGGTTTGGCCCGTTCCGTGGTGCTGGTTGCGACCTCCGACCAATCACCGTTGTTGAGGATGCGTGGTGCTTTTGTCGCCACCACCCTGGCCGAATATTTCTGTCAGCAGGGGCACAATGTGCTGTTGATGATGGACTCAGTAACCCGCTTCGCCATGGCGATGCGTGAGGTTGGGCTTGCCATTGGCGAGCCACCAACCACCAAAGGTTATACCCCGTCGGTCTTTGCTACCCTGCCCAAGTTGCTGGAACGAGCCGGTAGCTTTAAAGGACAGGGCAGCATCACCGGTCTTTATACCGTGCTTGTCGAAGGTGATGATATGAACGAGCCTATCGCCGACGCTGTCCGTTCCATCCTCGATGGTCACATCGTTTTATCACGAGCTCTGGCGGCCAAAAATCATTATCCCTGTATCGATATCCTCCACTCTGCCAGCCGCGTTATGCGCGATATTGTGACCGATGAGCATGTTCAGTGTGGCGCGAAGATCCGTGAAATTCTGGCCACCCACAAAGAAGCCGAGGATCTGATCAATATCGGCGCCTATGTTTCCGGAAGCAATGATAAAATCGATTATGCGATTTCGAGAATTGACGCTGTTAATGAGTTTTTGTGTCAGGGAATGAATGAGCGTGATGATCTCGCTGGAACGTTGGCGGCGATGAACGCATTGGTCCTCGATCGCCGTGCTGAGCACCGCGAATAAATCCTGAAGTAATTCCCCTTATTTTTTTGCCCTCAGCGACCGAAGAGTAACAAAACGGTTCCTCTTTGTTGTCGACGTACGTCTTGTTCGTGTCAGGTTTTGCCACCGTCGTCAAGTCTGCGGACCTCCTATGGATGGATTGAGCAATGAAACCATTTAAATTACAAGTTGTCCTGGAGCATCGCCAGCGGCTGGAAGATCAGGCCCGGCAGGGCTTGGCCAATGCGGTTCAGCAAGAACGTCAGGTGGTGGTGGAGATCGCACAACACACTCAAGAACTTGCCGAGACCAGTCGTGATTATGAACAGCGACAGTTGCAAGGGATGGATGCGCGGGAGTTTATCCTCTATGAAAATCAGCTCAACCATAAACGGCAACTGTTGATTGATCTGGAAAAAAAATTACATACCACTCAGCAGCAGGTGCTGGCGAGCCGTAAAGCACTGGGTGATGCGAGCAGAGATAAAAAATTGTTGGAGAAACTTAAGGAGAAAAAGGCGATTGAGGAAAAACAGAAGCTGCAACGCCTTGAGATGGCACAGCTTGATGAAGTGGCAATTATGTTCCGTGATGAGGATGGAAAATGAAGATAATCCGTGGTGTATTCATCGTGTTGAGTCTGTTGGTCGTGATTCACGGCAGTGGTGAAGCCGTTGAGGACTTCCAGGCGCTGGATACCGAGATAAGCTCGGTTGAGGAGCGGCGGCTGATTGTTAAGTTCAAGGAACAACAACAGAAAAACAAACAGCAGCTTGTGGCACTGGAAAAGGAAAAAATAGAGCTAAACCTGCTCCGAACCGAGGTCGATAAGAGGCTGGACGCGTTGACGTTGCTGCGGCGTGAAATTCAAGGGCTGCTCGAAGAAAAGGATGCCCGGGAATTGGAAAAAGTGGCTGAGCTCAGTCAGATGTACAACAGGATGGAGTCCGTTCGAGCCGCTCAGATTATCAGCGAGCTTGATCGCGAACTGGCCATCGGCATTCTCTCGGGAATGAAGGCGAAGAGTGCCGGCAAGGTGCTGGCGAATATCGGCGGAGAAAAAGCTGCTGAACTCAGTACCGCATATTCAACGCTCAAAGAAGACTAAACGAAAGGAGGTGGGGTAGATGCAAGCAATGCCGATAGTTAATCAACCAATGCCATCGCCACCAAAGGTTGCCGGCAAAGAGTTTGGCAAGGAATCTGGCAAGGAATCTGGCAAGGTATCTGGCAAGGTATCTGGCAAGGTATCTGGCAAGGTATCTGGCAAGGAATCTGGCAAGGTATCTGGCAAAGAGTTTTTGCCGATGCTGGATCAAGCGGCGGCAAAGGGTCAGGATGATGTCGATCTGGCTGGTGCGGCAATGGTTAGCGATGCAGTGGTTGTGGAATCCGTCGAACCGGCTACGGCGGATCTTCTGGCAGGGGCTTTTGCTGCTGAACCTGTTGAGGCGATGACCGCTTCGGCACCCCTGACCGTGGTTGCCGCCGACAACAGCGAGCCATTGGTTGCTGATCTTGGGCAGCCGTCGTTAGTGCCTGGTCTGGTTGATGATGTAGTGACAGGGCAACAACCGTTAGTTGAAGCACGATCCGCCAATGCTCAAGTTGCCACGCGACAATCTCAACAGCACGCAGCTGATGTTGCAAACGTTGTTGCAGAACAGGTTGCGACCAGCCAGTTGAAAAATGAGATGATTGCCCCGAGTGTGATAAGGGGTGAGGTGGTTCAGGCTGTGTCTGATGATTTACAGCAGCAGGTTAAAGATCCTCTCGCGCTGCCGGTTACTGTTGTCGAAGATTTTGAGGCCGAGGTTCCGCAGGCGGATAAAAAGATTACCGATCCACGCTTTGCCGATCTGCTCAATAAGCCGGATGTTGAAACGGCTTTGCGCCAAAGGCAGGCTCCTGTTAAGGCTGCTGCGGTTGCGGCTGTGCCGTCAGGAATGTCGAGCGAGGTGGCGGCAACAGGAACGGTAGCGACTGAGAGTGGCGAAGCTGTCGCTAATGCTTTGGCGATGGGAGAGGGTCAAGATCATGGTGGGTCGGCTGAAGCACTGATGAATCGACCGGCCATGGATGTGTCTCAGGCATCCCATCATGCCGCTGCGGCAGCGCATAATCATGCTGCGCCAACCTCGGCAGTGAATTTCGATGAGGCCGTGATCAGTTTGCGCAATGGTGTGACGGTTCCAGAAAGCCGTATCGTTGACCAGACCCTTGAACATCTGTCGATCCATGCCCGTGGTGACAGTAGTGCAGTGACTGTGAAACTGCACCCTGAAGAGTTGGGGGAGTTGCAGTTGCGAATGGTGATGGAGGGTGATCAACTCAAGGTTCATCTTCAGGCGCAAAATCAACAGGTTCAAGATGTACTGGAACGACACTTTCCGCGTCTGCGCGATGCCTTGCAGGAGCAGGGGCTGACTGTTGAAGATTTCCAGGTCAGTGTCGATTCAGGCAATCAGGAACAGCAGCAGTCGGCAGCGGGACAGGACGGTTCCTCGTGGGCAGCTGATCAATTCTTCGCGTCAATGGATGACGCTGTTGTTGAACAGGTTGCTGAGGTCGCGAGCGTGGCATCAAACGTCGGTGGTCGTGGTATCAGTGTGCGGATTTAGATCCGCAGGAGGTAACTTATGGCAGATGTAGCAAGTGTTTCAAATGCGTCAACAGGAGCGGCGTTGTCCTCAGCATTGTCCAGCGGGCCAACCTCGCTGGGTAAGGAAGACTTCCTGACGCTGATGGTGGAACAACTGAAGAATCAGGATCCGATGAACCCTGCGGATGCGACGGAATTTACCGCCCAGTTGGCTCAGTTCAGTTCGCTGGAACAGCTGTTTAATATCAATGATAACCTCGAAAGTATGGGCGATACCACGGGCGAGGTACAACGCTTATCGGCTCTGGCTCTTATCGGTACTGAGGTGGTGACAACATCGTCCGGGTTCACCTTTAACGGTTCACCTTTGAAGCTGGGCTATGATCTTGACGCGCCCGCCAGTGAAGGCAGTCTGTATATCCGTGACGCGGCGGGCAATACTGTGGGTAGCTTCCCGTTGTCAGACATGGATGCCGGACGTGGTTTTGTCGAGTGGGACGGCACCGATGGCAACGGTAATACTCTGATTGAGGGAACGTACACCCTGGGTGTCTCCGCGTTTAACGGTGATGACGCCGTGGCGGTGACCCCGCTGATTCGCAGCCGGGTTATAGGGGTTGATCTGGTCGATGGCGGCGATATGCTGGTCACCGATTCGGGGGACTTCCGCCTTGCCGATGTTGAAAGTGTGCGCGGCTATTAAGGAGGAGATGGCATGACCGATAAACTGTTTATTCTGCCGCAGCCGGTTCAGGGGCCGACAGCAAAAAAAACTGTCGTAACAGGCAACAAACAGAGCAGTGGTCCGACTTTTGGACAATTTCTCGATGCCAGCATGAATGGCGGTGGCGTGCGGTTTTCCAAGCACGCTACGTTGCGGATGCAGAGCCGGGGGATACAAATGAGTGCAACAGATCTCGGCAGGCTAAACCAGGCGGTCAAAATGGCCGATGAAAAAGGGAGCCGGGATTCACTGGTGTTGCTCGACAGTACGGCACTGGTGGTCAGTGTCAAGGACAATACGGTGGTCACCGTTGCCGACAAGGAACAGCTCAAGGGAAACGTATTTACCAATATCGATAGCGCAGTTATCGCTTAACCGGACCGGTCCTCGTGTAGGGGGTCCGCGGGATGCCAATCGTCTGTGGCATATCCAAGGGAGATTAAAATTATGGGAATCCAAAGCTCGTTGTACAGTGGCGTAAGTGGTCTGAATGCCAATGGTAATGCTCTGACCGTGCTGGGTAACAACATTGCCAACAGTAACACCATCGGCTTCAAGGCCAGTCGTACGGTTTTTTCCGATCTGCTGTCGGCAGAGATCGCCGGTTCCGGCGGCACCTCACAGGTGGGTCGTGGTGCTGGTCTGTCCACAGTGGATAATATCTTCAGTCAGGGCACCTTTGAGTCGACGGAATCCAATACCGACCTGGCTATAGAAGGCCCCGGTTTCTTCATGGTCAGTAATCCGAACGAAGCGAGTGTCAACTATACTCGTGCCGGGGCGTTCCGCTTTGATGAGACCGGAACCCTGGTCAGTCCCGAGGGTTATGCGGTGCAGGGATATATGCTCAATGACGAGGGTGAGACCGTGGGTGATATCACCAATGTACAGATTGAGACCCGCTCTTTCTCGCCGGCCAATCCAACCAGCAAGCTCTCCTTGGCCACCAATCTCAATGCCAACGACACTTATCTGGGGACAACAGGGGACGGTGTGTCGCCGTTTGATGTTGCAGATCCGGCGGATTCCAGTAATTATGCCTCCTCGGTGCGCATTTTTGATTCGTTAGGACGCGAGCATCTGGCAACCACCTATTTCAATAAGCTGGACCCGGCCGATAATCCATCCGGTGTCATGCAATGGGAAGCCCATACCGTAGTAGCAGAATCTGAGGTGGAGGGCCCGGCTCAGATTGCTGCTGATGATGCGAATTTGGCGGCGGCAAAAGCGGTTGTCGCAACCCTGGTGGGAGATCTGGATACGGCAAATGAAGATTTGGCGGATGCTGATGCAGCGTTGGCTGCAGCCAACGCTGCTGTCGCTGCAGATGATGGCTCAGATCCCGTAGTGACTGCAGCTCTTGTTGCTGCTCAGGCTACTGCTGTGGCTGATCAGACAGCAGCGGCTGTGGCGCAAGCCACAGCTCAGACCACATATGACGCCGACTATCCTGGTGCTGCTGAAGAACTGGCTCTGGCTGAAACGGCAGCTTCGGACTGGGTTGAGGTCGGGCGCAGTATCCTCTCCTTTGATACCGGTGGTCGCCTGGTTAATGTCAAGGAGATTAATGGCAGTATTGCCGATGGCCCATCGGATAATGCTGATCGAGGTTACGATGCCGATGGCGACCTCTACCTCAGCAGTGTTCCGGGCGGTGGATATCCCCTGACCACCGATGTGGATGAGAGGGATCCACAGCCGACGGTCAGCACCGCCGAAGACGCGTTGAGTTGGGTGAATGAGTCTGACGATACTCAGCAGTTAGCCATCACCTTCGGCGCCACCCAGTATTCCAGTGAATCGGATGTGATTTCGCAGTCTCAGGATGGCTATGCCACCGGTACGTTGGTCAGTTTGACGGTGGATAATGATGGTAATATTCTCGGTAACTACTCCAATGGCGAACCGCGCAAACTGGCCAAGATTGCTTTGGCGAAATTCTCCAACCCGCAAGGGCTGGTGAAAGTAGGCAACAACATGTTTCAGTCTTCCGATAATTCGGGAACACCGATCGTTGGTACCGTCGGCTCCGGTGTCGGTAAGATCTTTACCAACTCCCTGGAGATGTCCAACGTCGATCTGGCACAGGAATTCGTCAAGATGATTACCACCCAGCGTGGCTTCCAGGCCAACTCCAAGATTATTACCACCACGGACGAGCTGCTCGGTGAGTTGATCAATCTTAAGCGTTAGCGCAGTCTGGCTGTGACTATTTTTGAACTTCATAATGCCGAAAAAATTCGTTACGGGTTTTTTCGGCATTTTTATGTTTGTCTTGGCTGCTAAGAGGGGGATTAGCTGTTTCATCTGAGGCGATAACGGTGTAAAATACAGGATTGTTAATCGTTTACTCTGCTTGGCGACCGTTTATGCATGGGGCACGCTGCGGAAAATAACTGCAAAGGGTTGAAGACGTTTTATGGATATTTCAACAATACTGGGTGCTGTCGCTGCGTTTGGCTTAATGATTGCCGCCATGATGAATGGTGGCTCCATACTGCTGTTCATTGATCCTGCCTCACTGATGATTGTCGGCGGCGGTACGATTGGATCGACTTTGATCCATTACCCTTTTAAAGAATTTTTCCGTGCCATCGCCGTCGCCAAGAAAACCCTCTTTCACAAAGACCAGGTTCCAGGTGATATTATCGGTCAGTTGATTGAGTATGCCGGTAAGGCACGTAAGGAAGGAATCCTGTCGTTGCAGTCTGTCATGTCCCAGGTTGAAGATCCTTTTTTCCTTAAAGGGTTGCAGATGGCCGTTGACGGTCAGGAACCTGAGGCCCTTAAAGAGATGATGGAACGTGAGTTGGAGTACGTTCAGGAACGTCATGAAAGTGGTGCCGAAATTTTTACCACCATGGCTGCCTATGCGCCGGCCATGGGGATGATCGGCACCCTGATCGGTCTGGTGCAGATGCTGCAGACCATGGACGACCCGTCCTCCATCGGTCCGGCGATGGCGGTGGCATTGTTGACCACTTTTTATGGTGCGGTGGCTGCCAACGTGTTGTTTACCCCCATGTCCGGGAAGCTCAAGCATCGTTCAGCGTCTGAGATGTTGTGCAAGACCCTGATTGCTGAAGGGATGAACTCGATCCTCGCCGGAGAAAACCCGCGGGTCATGGAACAGCGACTCCACGCTTTTGTCGCACCGAATTTGCGCGAAAGCAATTTTAATAAAAAATAATGGCTTGTTGGCAAGATCAAGGTCGCGGAGACTGCGGTGGCGAAAAAACCAAAAAAACAACCTGAAGGAGCTCCAGCGTGGATGGTGACTTATAGTGACTTGGTCACCCTGCTGCTGACATTCTTTGTCCTGTTGTTATCCATGGCCAATATGGATGATATCAAATTCAGTCAGGCTGCGGGATCTCTCCAGGGCGCTTTCGGGGTGTTCGGCGGCATGGATCGCAAGGAGATCTCTGCGCCGGCAGTGGTTGAAATTACCCCTATCCATGACGATATGGTGCAGCGCATATATACACGGATCGTGACCCAGATGAATCGTTTACGTCTTGATCCGTCCATCAAGCTGGTCAAGGATCGCGGAGCGGTGATTCTGCAGATCAATGAGTCTATCTTGTTTCGAGCCGGATCTGCCGAGTTAAAACCGACAGCACTGCCGGTGCTGGCAAAAGTTGCCGGTTTGATTCGGCCATTGCCCCTACAAGCGCGGATAGAAGGACATACGGATGATATCCCCTTTAGTCGTAAGGACATGAGTAACTGGGATCTGTCTGTTGGACGCTCAATTTCAGTGCTGAAATATTTCCAGGCCAATGATCTGTTTCCCCTCGACCGGATGTCGGCCGTTGGCTATGGGGCTGAAAAACCCCTGGTTCCCAATGATACGCCGGAAAACAGGGCAAAGAACAGGCGTGTTGAGTTTGTTCTTGAAAGCTTGGGGGATTACAGGGAACAGTTACCCTATTTAATTGATGCCAATGAACAGTTGCCTTTCTAGGAGCCTGTCGGGCTTTGCGGTTGATGCTGATGTCCCCAGCCTTTTGTTTGAATTTGATCTGATTGGAAATTACCCTTTTTAGATAGAATCTAAAAGTTTTAAAGGAGAATGCCGGTTATGGCAGACGATGAAAAGAAAGAAGGTAGTGGCGGCAACCGCAAAATGATGCTGTTTGTAATCATCGGTGTGGTTGTGCTGGTTGGTGCGGTCGGTGTGGCCGCGTATCTGCTTGGCTCCCGTTCTGCACAGAATGCCGCCCCCTCTGAAGATGCACAGGTTGAAGAGACGGCCAAGGCAGAAGGTGTCGGGCCGATGATTGATATTACCGATTTTATCATCAACATCCTCGACAAAAACGAAACACGTTATCTCAAGGCTGCCATCACGTTGGAGCTCGACGATGAGGCGACTGTCGCCGAAGTTAATGAACGGATGCCACAAATCAGGGATTCGGTGCTGTTGCTTGTCGGGAATAAGACCTTTGCCGAGCTCAACGATCTACAGGGGAAGCTGCAATTGAGGGCAGAGATTATTGTCTGTCTGAATAAGTTGCTGAAAAAAGGTAAGGTCAAGGGGATCTACTTCACCGAATTTGTTGTGCAATAGGGGGCTTTCTTGGAGCGTATTCTCTCCAAAAATGAAATAGCCGAGCTCCTTTCGGCAGTCAAAGACGGTTCGATTGATGCCGAACTGGACTCAGACGTTGATGTTGGTGAACAGCCTCGTTCGATTGCTGGGTACAGCTTGGTTCAAAATAAGGGGCAGTCGGGGCTTCGTCTGGCAAATTTCGATATTTTGCTCGATGCGTTTGCGCGCAATCTCTCCTTTTCTCTCTCGAATCGACTCCAGCGTGCGGTCAGCGTGTTACGTGACACTATTTCGGCGATGGAGTACGAAACGCTTATTCATGAATGCAGCAATCATCAACTCTATGGAATTATTGGTCTCGATCCACTAAAAAAAAATGGATTATTGATCTTTGATGCCAACATCTCCTTTACGCAGATCGAGATTATGCTCGGTGGTGGAAGTGAACACGCGGCTGAAATTCCCAGCCGAGGGCTGACCACCATTGAGATGAACCTGATCAAAGACGTAATCAGCGAAAGCTGCCAGGAGTTGAATAAGTCGTTTGGTTCAATCGAGACCCTGGCCTCTGAACTTATTCGTGTTGAAAGCAATCCGCGACTTGTTACCATTGTCCCTTCAGATACCGAGATGATGGTTGCCACATTTAAAATTAAGATTAATGACGTAACCGGATTGATGCGCTTGGCAATCCCTTATTCCTCCCTTGATCCGATCCGGGAAAAACTGAAAAGTGAATTGGGAGCAACGAGCCCAGGTGGTCAATGGGGAGGCTATTTTGCCGATGAGATTGAGCAGATGGAAGTTTCTGTCTCTGCTCAACTGTCTGAAATCACATTGAATGTCCGTGAGATCCTCGATCTTCGAGTTGGGGATATCTTGCAGCTGGAATGCCCCCCTGATCATCCTGTGAAATTACAGGTTGAGGGCAGAACAAAATTTACCGGTCTTGCCGGGTTGCGCGACGGAAAGAAAGCTATCCGCATCCTTGGTCGCCAAAATATAAGGAGTTAACGGCATGGATGAAACCGCTGTCTCGACGGCCCCAGTTGCTGATGATGTTGCCTCTCATCAGGAGGAATTGAAAAACCTGGATCTGTTACTTGATATTCCTCTCGATGTCTCTATTGAGGTCGGACGGTCTAAAATCCTCGTCCGTGATCTGCTGCAGATGGACGAAGGTTATGTGATTGAATTGGGTAAAAACGCCAGTGAACCACTGGATGTTTACGTCAATTCACGGTTAATTGCCCGAGGGGAAGTGGTTCTGGTCGATGATAAACTCGGGTTGCGCTTGACGGATGTTGTCAGCCCCGCGGAACGCATTGAAAAACTGGCATAATGTTTTGAAAACAGCATTTTTTAGTTTGATGATGGCGCTGGCACCTATACTGGTATGGGCTGCTGATCCAGCTGACCTTGAATTGGTGCCGATGAGCCTTAAAGTGATGGCGGCTTTGGCTGTCGTGCTCGGATTGGTTTTGATCCTCTATGCATTGTTACGTCGAGGGGGCCGCTGGCTCCCCTCAGGTCAAAACAGTGCGATTAAATTGATAGAGGTTCGCCATCTGGCACCGAAAAAAATACTTTACCTTGTTGAGGTCAACAATTCGACGTTGTTGCTGGGCGCAACGGCAGAGCGTCTGGAAGCCCTTGCCGAATGGCCGCAACAACCCGGTGGTGATTTTGAAAAGGTTCTGAACGCGCAGAAGACGCAGGAGGAACAATGATTTGTCGCGTCAGCGGGATTCTGCTTGCCTTTTCTGTATTGCTTTTTCCCGCCATGGGTTTTGCCATCGATCTACCCACTATAACGCTCGGAGTGGCGAGCGCCTCGACGCCGAATGAAGTGTCAACAGCGGTGCAGATACTGCTGGTTCTGACCGTCCTGTCTGTTGCACCGGCTATTTTGCTGATGACAACGGCTTTTGTTCGCGTAGTTGTTGTGTTGTCCTTTGTTCGCCAGGCTATGGGCACACAGCAGATGCCCCCCAACCAGGTGATTGTAGGTCTTTCTCTCTTTCTGACTTTTTTTATTATGTCGCCGGTCTACAATGTTGTGAACGAGCAAGCTGTTCAACCGTATCTCAATGGTAAAATTGATCAGCAGCAGGCGTTGGAAAAAGCAGTCAATCCGATCCGCGATTTTATGTTTTCGCAAACACGGGAAAAGGATCTGGCATTACTGATTGATATCTCCGGAGATCAACAACCGGAAACCGTTGAGAATGTTTCGACAACGACCTTGATTCCGGCTTTTATGCTTTCGGAGCTGAATCGCGCTTTTCAGATCGGCTTCATGATCTATATTCCATTTCTGGTGATCGACATGGTTGTCGCATCCGTACTCATGTCGATGGGGATGATGATGCTACCGCCGCCGATTATCTCCTTGCCGTTCAAGTTGTTGTTGTTTGTGTTGGTGGATGGTTGGGGGCTGGTTGTTGGCTCGTTGGTTAAAAGTTTTTTCTAATAGAGCACTAGGTCGTAACGGATACTTCGATGCGATACTGTGTCAAAGGGGCTCAGCATGTCACCTGAATTTGTCATTGATCTGGGAAGAAATGCCGTTAAGACGGTATTGATGATCTCATCGCCCATGTTGTTGTCCGGGTTGATTATCGGTCTGCTGGTGAGTATTTTTCAGGCGGCGACGCAGATCAATGAACAGACGATGACGTTTATTCCGAAAATTGTCGCCGTTCTGGTGGCATTGATCCTGTTCGCCCCGTGGATTATTCGCGTTATGCTGGCATTTACACAAAATGTGTTCCAGGGCATCTCTCTGGTTGGAGGCTAGTGGTCTGTGGAACTGCTGTTAGTTCCCGTTGACAAGATTCAGGTCGCGTTGATCTGTCTGGCGCGTGTTGCCGCGATCTTTGGCAGTATGCCGATCTTCGGTAGCGCCCAGACCCCTGCGCGGGTGAAGACGATTCTGGCCCTGCTGGTTACCGTTCTTATTCTTCCTGCCGTTGAACCCACGCTTCCCACCCATTCCTTTGCTCCGATATCCCTGGGCTTGCTGGTTGCCAATGAGGCCATGCTCGGTATTATGATGGGATTTATTGCCCGCTTGATTTTTACCGCTGTGGAATTCGGCGGCACGATTGTCGGTTATCAGATGGGCTTCGCCGCGGCCAATGTCTATGATCCCCAGAATCAGCGCCAGGTGTCGTTGATCTCACAATTCCAAAATGTTTTTGCAATCCTGGCATTTCTGGCACTCGATGTGCATCACATCTTTATCCAAGTGCTGGTTGACTCCTATCGGATGTTGCCGCCGGGGTTGCTCGATTTTTCCGGCGAGGCGGTCCCTTTTATTATGGAATTGACCGGGAACATGTTTGTGTTGGCCATCCGCTTCAGTGCACCGATCCTTGCTGTACTGTTATTGTCGGGCCTAGTTCTGGGTATTCTGGCACGTGTATTCCCGCAACTGAATGTCTTTATGTTGTCGTTTCCAATTAATATCGGCATGGCCTTTGTCATTATCGGTTTAACCATGAATATGGTTGTTGCCTTGCTTGGGCGCGAGTTTGCCCAGCTGCCGGAGCAGTTTGAGCAGTTACTGCTTCTTTTGCGCGGGTAAATGCCCTGTAAGTCAAAGGCAATCTCGCGCCAAGCCGCAGAGAACGCTGAGAGCGCAGGGAAGATCAAGGTCAAAATCGTGTTTTTTGGTTTAGACCTTAACCCTGAGTTTCCGTTTTTGACTTTGCTTTTCTCCGCGATCTCTGCGTCTTGAGAGAACGAAGTGAACGGGCGCGAGAATGGGTTTAAACTGTTACTTACTTGACGAAGTACCGCATTGAATATCGCAAGGGCAATAGAGATGAATATCGCGCGAGCAATAGATGGCTGAGGATTCGGGTCAGGAAAGAACTGAACAGGCCACCGCCAAACGCCGCGAAGACTTTCGCAAAAAAGGGCAGGTGGCCCAGAGCAAAGAGGTCAACACAGCGGCATTGCTGACCATTTCGCTGCTGATGTGGTATTTCTATGCCGGATCGTTCTGGGATCAGCTCTCCTGGCTGGTGAGGCACTTTTGGGAGCAGTGTGGCAACTTTGCCGTGACACCGCAGTCGGTCGTTCAGGTGTTGATCTTCGTCATGCAGAAGGGTGCCAAGTTGTTGGCACCACTGTTCTTGATGGTGTTGATTGTCGGCTTCTTTTCCAGTTTATTGCAGATCGGCTGGCTGTTTACCGGCAAGCCATTGATGCCCGATTTGTCGAAGCTCGACCCGATCAAGGGTTCAGCTAAATTTGTCTCAAAACGATCATTGGTCGAGCTGATCAAGTCGCTGTCCAAGGTGGTGCTGGTCGGTTATGTTGCCTATAAGACTGTGTTTAGCGAATTTGAAAATGCGCTGTATCTGGTCGATATGGACATTATTGAAACCCTTGCTTACGTTGGTCGTGTTGCCTCGGCGGTGTTGTTTAAATGCTGTGGGGTTATGTTGTTGCTCGCTCTTCTCGATTTCATGTTTGTGCGATGGGAACTGGAAGAGAAGATGAAGATGACCAAACAGGAGCAAAAAGAGGAATTCAAAGAGAGTGAGGGTGACCCACATCTCAAAGCGCGTGTTCGTTCGTTGCAACAGGAGATGGCGCGTAATCGTATGATGGCAGAGGTGCCAAAAGCTGATGTCGTTATCACCAACCCGACCCACTTATCCATCGCCATTCGCTATGAACAGGGGAAGATGGATGCACCGACGATTGTGGCCAAGGGCGCGGATAACCTGGCGATGAAGATTCGTGAGATTGCCCGCGAAAATGATGTGCCGATGGTTGAAAATATTGCCGTGGCACGCGCACTCTACAAGGTTGACGTTGGGGCCGTTGTCCCTGAACAGATGTTCAAGGCGGTGGCGGAAATTTTGGCGTATGTTTACGGCCTTCAACGGCGGCGTTAGGTATTCAGGATATTATGCTCGAAAGTATAACCGAAAATAAATGGGCCAAAATCCTGGTCCGTAGCGACATTCTGGTGTCGGTCGGACTGGTTGCGGTTCTGATGCTGATGATTATCCCGGTACCGCCGATACTGCTGGATATTTTTCTGTCGCTGAATATTACCATTGCCCTGTTGATTCTGATTATCAGCCTTTATACGGCGCGGTCGGTTGAATTTGCCGTATTCCCAGCCGTATTGTTATCGACCACTCTGTTTCGATTGTCCCTCAATGTTGCCTCGACCCGATTAATTCTCCTCCATGGTGAAGAGGGCCCCAGTGCCGCCGGTTCGGTGATTATGTCTTTCGGCCAGTTCGTTGTCGGCGGAAATTATGTCGTCGGGCTGGTGATTTTTATTATCCTGGTGTTGATCAACTTTATGGTTATCACCAAAGGTGCCGGTCGCGTTGCCGAGGTTGCCGCCCGTTTTACTCTCGATGCCATGCCGGGTAAGCAGATGGCGATTGATGCCGATCTCAATGCCGGACTGATTAACGATCAGGAAGCGAAACAGCGTCGTGCCGATATTTCCAATGAGGCCGATTTTTATGGTGCCATGGATGGTGCCAGCAAGTTTGTCCGTGGTGATGCTATTGCCGGCATTATTATCACCCTGATCAACATCGGTGCCGGTTTTGTCATCGGCGTGGTGCAAAAGGGGATGCCGGCCATGGAGGCGGCGCAAAACTATACCATTCTTACCGTTGGTGACGGTCTGGTGGGGCAGATCCCGGCCCTGATCATCTCGACGGCGGCCGGTATCCTGGTGACACGGACAACCGGAACCGGCGACTTCGGTAGTGACCTCAAGGCGCAATTCAGCGCTCATGCCCAGGCGGTGTGGGTAGTTTCGGCTATCTTGCTTGCGTTTGCGTTGATTCCCGGCTTGCCGACGGTTCCCTTCATGATTATGTCTGCGTTGCTTGCGGCAACGGCGCACCGGATGCAAAAAAACAGCGAGCAGGAGCGCATTGCAGCAGAAACAATCGAGATGGAGGAGCGGCCGGCCGCTGCGGCGCCGGAAGATAACTATGATGAGATGCTCAATGTCGATCTGTTGGAACTTGAGGTCGGTTACGGGCTGATTCCTTTTGTCGATGCCGGGCAGGACGGAGAGTTGTTGGATCGTATTCGCTCAATCCGCAAACAGTTTGCCCTCGATTCCGGCTTTATCGTGCCACCGGTTCATATCAAGGATAATCTGCAACTTAAACCCAACGAATACAGTTTCATGTTCAAAGGGGTACGGGTTGCCGGTGCTGAAATGCTGCCCGGACATTATATGGCGATGAACCCCGGCATGGCGACGGAGGTGATCAAGGGGGTGGCGACGGAGGAACCGGCCTTTGGCCTACCCGCCACCTGGATATCCGAAGATAAAAAAGAACGGGCTCAAATTGCCGGCTATACCGTTGTTGACTGCACGACGGTGATGGCAACGCACATCAGTGAAATCATAAAACGCTACGCCCATGAGCTGCTTGGCCGTCAAGAGGTACAGAACTTGCTAGATAACTTAAAGAAGAGTTATCCGAAGCTGGTCGAGGACCTGATTCCAGATCAATTGAACCTGGGCTTGATCATGCGTGTTTTGCAAAACTTGTTGCGTGAGGACGTGTCGATTCGCGACTTGCGGACGATACTGGAAACGCTGGCAGATCATGCACCATCCGTCGCTGATCCAGATCTGTTGACTGAGCACGTTCGTAGCGCGCTAGCCCGCTCTATAAGTGGCAAGTACGCCCAGGCTGACGATGTGCTGGCGGTGATGACTCTTGATCGTCAGATCGAAGAAACGATTCACCAATCGCTACAGCGAACAGATCATGGTGGCAGCTATCTGGCACTTGAACCGCGACAGGCTCAAGGGCTTCTCGACGCGATCGGCGAACAGATTCAGCAGTTCAGTGGCGGTATGTCACCAGTGCTGCTTTGTTCGCCAACAATCCGTCCACATGTCAAAAAACTGACTGAGCGTTACCTGCCCAGTCTGGTTGTAATCTCTCATAATGAGATTGCCGCCCATTTAAAAGTCAGGTCTCTTGGGACTGTGAGGGTCGATGCAAGTTAGGGTTTTTGAATCAGAAGATATGGATTCGGCATTACGGATGATCAAGGAAGCTCTTGGTCCGGATGCGCTGATTTTATCTTCGCGAACGGTACGTAAAGGCGGTATGGGTTTGTTTGGCAAACCGTTGCTGGAAGTTACTGCGGCCATCGACCCTAACTCTGATGCGGCAACGGATGAGATCCCGTCCACAGTGAGAACCTCAGTTAAAGCGACGGCGAGGAGTTCAGCGAGGGGTGTGGCGGATGATGATCTCAGCTATGAGGATGTCTGGCGCACCTCGACGGAACGCCCTGAATTCAGCGACCCGCGGCCCAATCCATACGCTCGGGCGGCATCAATGAGAACGCCCGGTTCCGGGCGTTCTGTTGATTCGTTACACTCGGAAATGGGTGAACTCAAAGAACTTGGGGTTCGCTCTGTCGATTCATTACGCTCCGAAGTGGGGGCGTTGAAAGATCTTGTCAGTTCGCTGGTCAAAGACCTTCCCGGCCAGATCGAAAAAGCGACCCATACAAAACTGCAGCCGATAGCTGTTCCGGTGGTTAATCGCTTTGCCACCATGTCAGCAGTCGATCAACAGATTCATGATGGCTTGACCCGTTTAGGCATAGAGGCTGAGGCCGCATCAACCATTGCTCACTATGCTTCCAGCCAGCTCACCGCCCGACAGATTGCCGATTCGGCAGTGCTCAATGCTTTTTTTGCCAAGACCATTGCTGAACTGGTGCAAACCACCGGAACGATCTTGCCCGAACCCGGACAGACGAAGCGCATTGCCCTGATCGGTCCGACCGGCGTCGGCAAAACGACGACGATTGCCAAGCTGGCGGCTGCCTATCTGCTCGCCGGTGGCAAGCGGGTGGCGTTGGTGACTATCGATACCTATCGTATCGCTGCGGTTGAGCAACTTAAGGTCTATGGCGAGATTATGAACCTTCCTGTCGAGGTGGTGATGAGTGCCGATCAGCTACGTGAAGTGTTGGCGCGCCACAGCAATAAGGATTTGATCCTTATCGATACCGCCGGTCGTAGCCCGAAGGATTCGGTGAGTTTGCAGGAACTACAGGATTTTCTTGATGTTGATCCCGATATTGAGGCTCATCTGGTGTTGTCGGCAACGACCCGTGAGCGAGCCCTGTACGAAACCTATAACCGTTTCAACGCATTGTCGCCCAGCAGCCTGCTGATGACCAAGCTCGACGAATGCGACAGCCTCGGTGTTTTGCTCAATATTCATTTGCGCAACAACTGCCCCTTGTCATATCTGGCCAATGGTCAGAAAGTTCCCGAGGATCTCATGTTGGCCACCGCCGAATTGGTCAGTTCCATGATTCTCGAGAACAGTGAAGGATGATTTAGATTATGGATGTCACAAATGAGCATGCCGATCAGGCGGATACTCTACGCTCTTTAAGCGATCGTATGGGTGATATGCCACGGATGAATGCCGGCAGCAATAAGATGGCTCGTGTTTTATCTGTTACCAGTGGCAAAGGCGGCGTTGGTAAAACTGCGATTGTCTCCAACATAGCTGTTGCGCTGGGTCGGATGGGGAAACAAGTCTTGATTATTGATGCCGACCTCGGTCTGGCAAATATTGATGTCGTGTTTGGTTTGGCGCCGCGTTATAACCTCAATCATTTCTTCTCGGGGCAGCAAAGTCTGGCGTCGATTCTGGTCGACGGCCCGCCGGGGGTGCAGATTCTCCCTGCCGGATCAGGTGTCCAGCAGTTCACCCGCCTGGAAGCCAGTCATAAAATTCGTTTTCTCGATGACCTTGAGACGTTGCCGGGTGACTACGATATTGTATTGATCGATACCGAAGCGGGTATTTCGGAAAATGTGACCTATTTCAATCAGGCCGCACAGGACATACTGGTTGTCACTACCCCTGAGCCAACGGCCATTACCGATGCCTATGCCCTGATGAAGCTGTTGTCTTCTCAGTATCATGAAAAACGTTTCAATCTGATTGTTAATTCCGTGCGCCATTCAGATGAGGCGCTGGATGTCTATCGTAAGTTGACCATGGTTTCAAACCGTTATCTGGATATCTCCATCGACTTTATGGGCGGTATCCCCTTTGATCGCAAGATGTACGAATCGGTACGGCGGCAAAAGGTGATGGTCGAGATGTATCCGGGACATAAGGTCAGTGTGGCGTTTGAAAAACTGGCCAGTAATCTTATCGCTGATAATCAACACAACGAACCCAAGGGGTCGTTGCAGTTCTTCTGGAAACGTCTTCTTTCTTTGGGAAGCGGTACCTAGCGATGAATGCCCCCTACGGATATCAGCCGACAGTAGGCCAGGATAAAAATGAGCTGGTCAAGGCACATATGCCGTTGGTGCGCCTTGTCGTTGAGCGGATGCGTGCTCAGGTTCCCGGTTTTGTCACCAAGGACGATATGACCAGTGCTGCTATGATGGGGTTGATGGATGCCGCCGGTCGTTTTGATGCCTCACGCGGCATCATGTTTAAAACCTTTGCTGAACGGCGGATTCGCGGAGCTATCTACGATGAGATCCGCAAAATGGACTGGTTCTCTCGTTCGTTGCGCGAAAAGCAGGGGCGGATCGGTAAAACCATTTCGGCTATGGAGCATCGCCTCGGCCGTACACCCGATGAGGATGAGGTGGCTGCCGAGCTTAACCTGAGCATCGACGATTATCGCCATATGCTGAATCAGGTCTGTCACCTTGGTTGCGTCAGTCTTAACGAAACCTTGGATGAGCGTGATGACGGGCGTTGTTTTATCGATATGCTGGCCGATGATTCGCCAACGGTACAGCAGCAGATGGAACAGAGCGAGATTGCAGTAGATCTTGCCGCTCAGCTGGAAAAACTTTCTGAAAAAGAGCGCTTGGTTGTGTCTCTCTATTATTATGAAGAGTTGACGCAAAAGGAGATTGCGGAGGTTTTGGATCTCACCGAAGGTCGGATCTCCCAGCTCCACAGTCAGGCGCTGGTTAAACTGAAAGTTAAACTCTCCAGGAGGCAGTCCTAGAATACGTGCTGTAGCGAGAAATCGGTTGGTCTTGGACAGGTTTTCGTAGGTTTGAGAGCGAATAGCCCTGCTATTTGTCGAAAACATACGGGAATATGGATCGATCAGACGGTTTCGTAGTCGGCTCTTGTATTCTAGGACAGTCTCCTATACCACGGTGATCAATGTGCAGCAGACCCTTCATACCCTGATAGATAGCCTGTTTAACTTTACCCAGTTACCATTATTGCTGGTCTCGGTGATGATGTTGCTGTTCGCCGTCTCCTTGCTGCGCCAGCAGCGCCGCATCCGCTTTGAAATCCAGCGCCGCGAAGAGGCTGACCGACAACTGCTCAATGCTTTGCAACGCATTACCAAACTCGAAGATAGTCTTGACCCGTCTTCCTCCCAGTCGTCCACCTTTGAGCGCAGTCTCGATCACGCCGAACTGAAGAGTCGTTTACAGACCCCCGTGACATCCGGTAATGCGCCCGACAAATATCGTCATGTGGCCTCACTGGCACAGCAGGGGATGTCAGATCAACAGATTGCCGAGGTATTGAACATCTCAGTGCCTGAAGCCACTCAGTTGGTTTCATTGTCGCGTATCGCCCGCAACGATTAAATACCCTCCTTCTTTATTTCTCCCTGCTGTATCCCTTTTTGTATCAACGTTAATCAGTATCGACTATGGCACTTCTCAATTGCTCACAACGACCTTTGTGAGCAATCCGGGCTAAACTTTCGTTGCACTGTTGTCGATATGTCAGGTAACGAATGATCAATCAGGAGTTTGAGATGAGTTCAGGAATCTATGCAGCCCTCAGCGGCGCCATTTGTAAAATGCAATCGGTTGAGATTGCGACCAACAATCTCGCTAATGCGAATAGTAATGGCTACAAGAGGGAACGTTTGAGCTTTAGCTCAGTGCTGGATGATGCCACGCAGGCGCAAAGCAGTGGTGGGATCAACTACGTTTACACCGGCAGTAGCAAGACTGATTTCGAGCAAGGGATCATGGCCGAAACTAAAAACGATCTCGATGTCGGGATCAACGGT
This sequence comes from Desulfuromonas sp., assembly GCA_021162745.1. Classification (GTDB taxonomy): domain Bacteria; phylum Desulfobacterota; class Desulfuromonadia; order Desulfuromonadales; family Desulfuromonadaceae; genus Desulfuromonas. Next base: position 55,029 of record JAGGYC010000086.1, read on the forward strand.
GAAGGCTATTTCAAAATCCGTAGTGAGGGTAAAATCTACTATACCCGTTTGGGGAATTTTGATCGCCGGGGCGACGGTACCCTGGTGACTCGAACTGGAGATGCAGTTTTGAGTGCCGAAGGGAAGCCGATTGTTCTCCCTGAAGGGCCGATAACCATTGATGAACAGGGCTCGATTCTCAGTGCTGAAGGTGAGGTCGGGCGGCTGAGTGTTTTCGCCCCGGACGAAAATCTGTTGACTAAACAGGGGCAGTGTCGGATGGCCTACAGCGGTGACGAAAAGACCGTGATGGTGAGCGAGGGGGCACAACTGATGCAAGGCCATCAGGAACAGTCCAATGTCCAGTCGATGGAAGAGACCATTACGATGATGACCAGCATGCGTGCTTTTGAGAGCTATCAGAAGGCGATGAAAAATTATTTCACCATCGATTCCAAGGCCGCTGAGATCGGTTCTCTCTAGGATCGATCCGTACTTAATAATTTACTGAATTAACAACATAAAGTAACACGCGCAGACAGGAGCAGGGATATGATCAGAGCATTGTGGACGGCGGCAACGGGGATGGCTTCTCAGCAGATGAACATTGATGTCATCGCCAACAACCTGGCCAATGTAAACACCAGTGGTTTCAAGAAAAGTCGTGCCGATTTTCAGGAACTGCTCTATCAGGTCAGTAAGACACCGGGTAGTTCCACCTCTGCCGATACCGTATCGCCGACCGGAATTCAGGTCGGCCTCGGTTCACGTACCGCTGCGGTACAGAAAGTATTCAGCGTTGGTGACATGATGCAGACCGAGAATGAGTTGGATATGGCGATAGAAGGGCGTGGCTTCTTTCAGGTCGATATGCCTGATGGCACCACCTCGTATACCCGCTCCGGCGCCTTGAAAAAAGATGGCGATGGTCGTCTGACAACCTCGGAAGGCTATCTGCTGACACCGCAGATTGTTATCCCTGAAAATACCACCAGTATTTCCATCGGTCAGGACGGTACCGTCGATGTCTTTCTCGATGGCGAGTCAAGCTCAACCCAGATCGGTGTTATAGAGTTGGCCGTGTTCAGTAATGAATCGGGTTTGCGCAGCCTGGGTCGTAACCTGTATGCCGAAACGGTCTCTTCCGGTACCGCGATCACCGGTGTGCCGGGTGAAAGCGGTATGGGCACCTTGTCTCAAGGTTATCTTGAAGGATCGAATGTCAGCGTCATGGAGGAGATGGTCAACATGATTGCCGGTCAGCGTGCCTACGAGGTCAACTCCAAGGCGATCAAGACTGCCGATGAGATTTTGCAGATGACCAACAACCTGGTGTAGGGGTGAAATAATTTGTCTGTCGCAGGGAAAAGGTATGAACTTGCCGTACTACTGTGTTGCCTGGTCGCACTGCTTCTTAGCAGTACGGCCGTACGGGCTGAGCAGATCACTCTAAAGTCCCATGCCGTGGTGCGTGGTGCGCAGATCACCTTGGGTCTGGTCGCCGAAATTTCACCGCCATCGTCACAGCTTTCAGCAAAAAGGTTGGCTCGTGCACCCAAGCCTGCCCAGACTGTCGTTCTCAAGCGAGAGCAGATTGAGCGGGCACTACGACAAAACGGCGTGGATGTTACCAAACTGAGCTGGGCGGGGGCGAAAAGTGTCCGTGTTGAAGGCTCCAGTCAGACCATTACCGCCGACAGTGTCCAGCAGCAGATTGATACTTTTTTGCGTAACGCTGAGGCGCGTCGCCCTGATGTAACCTTTGCCTTTACCCCGTTTTCGCCGCCACAACCATTCATTTTGCCTGCGGGCTCCATACAGATTGAGGTCATTCCTGCGGTACGTGATATTGTCGGTAGCCGTCATTTTACCTTGGTCTATCGGGTCAACGGTCGTACGGTGAAAAATCTTGCTGTTCGAGGCAAGTTGCTGGTTGAGGCCGATGTGGTTGTCGCTCAGCAACCGTTACGACGTGGTGCCATCATCTCTGAGCGTGACGTTGATGTCACAACGCTGGATATCAGCCGCCTGCGCGATCCGCTATTCAGCCTGGCCGATGTCGTTGGCAAGCGGGTGGCACGCAGTGTGCGGGCCGGTCAGGTGATCGAACGAAAAAATGTTGAATTTCCTCCGCTGGTGAAAAAAGGGGCGTTTGTCCGAATTGTCGCCCGCCGTGGCGCCATGCTGTTAACGGCTATCGGTATCGCCCGTCAGGATGGACAACTCGAAGAGATTATTCGTGTGCAAAACAGTCGTTCAAATAAAGAGATCCGGGCCCGGGTTGTTGGCCCCGACCAGGTTGAAGTGGAGTTTTGAGATGAAAATGTCTCTCTATCGTATCGTCGTACTGATTATTGCTGTTTCGGTTCTGGAGGCCTGTGCCCCCGTTCAGCACTCTGTGTCTGAGACCATGGCTCCGGTGACCGTTGAACAGCCGGTGATCGAAGCCCCTGTACCAACGACACCAGGCTCGTTGTGGACAACCGGTAATGGCAGTCTGTTTATCGATAATCGCGCCGGTCGTGTTGGCGATATTCTCACCGTGGCGATCTATGAGAGAGCCGAAGCCAGCAAGGAAGCGACCACATCCACCGGTCGCTCCACATCTGCCAGTGCCGACATTACCAAATTGTTTGGTCTGGAGTCCAACATCGCCGGCTTGGGCGGTGCCGATCCGACAAATCTGATCAGTGCCGGTTATAGCAACGATTTTCAGGGCTCTGGATCCACCACTCGCAAAGAGGATCTGGTGGCCACCCTTACCACCCGTGTGGTGGAAGTGTTGCCCAACGGAACCCTGCGTATCTCCGGCAGCAAGAGCGTGACGGTGAATCATGAACAACAGTTGATCCATTTGAGCGGTATTGTCCGTCAGCAAGATATTTCACCTGCCAATCTGATTGATTCAAAATATGTCCTCGATGCCAATATCGTTTACACGGGTAAAGGGGTGATCGACGACAAACAGAAGCCGGGTTGGTTATTGCGCCTGCTGGATAACGTGAGTCCGTTTTAGGTGTTTTTGTGCGCCCAAGTTTTCCGTTTGTCGCCGCTGAACGCCATGAGCTTTGTCGGTTGGGTTAGCGCAGCGCAACACAACACAACACAACTGTTGATAAAACCAAGGTCAAGTTCGCGGGTCTCGCCCCGCAGGCGACGTACTTTTTGCCAAGCCCAAAAAAGTAAGCAAAAATGGCTTTTGAAACAAAAGTAACCAACCGTGGCGTGCAACGGTTTCAGGGTGCGCACGGCGTGGCTGCCCGAGCTGCGAGGGCGGGCCTGATCCCTTGCGGCCCGCATGACTTTGATAGATGATATTTCATCATGAACGTGGTGGGGCAATTTAGTTTAACTTGATACAACTAATCACACAGGAGCCATCCTGTCGTATGGAGAACACCATGAAAACGGTTAAGCTGATTATTCCCATGCTGGTTGTGGTCGTGCTTTGTCAGCCTGCATGGGCCAGCCGGATCAAGGATCTGGCCGATATTGAAGGTGTGCGGAATAACCAGCTGGTGGGCTATGGTCTGGTGGTTGGTCTTAACGGCACCGGCGACAGTTCCAGCACGGAATTTACCGTCCAGTCACTGGTGAACATGATGGAACGCCTCGGCATGCGAATTGATCGCGACAATGTCAAGGTGGACAATGTTGCCGCCGTCATGGTGACGGCCAAATTGCCCCCCTTTGCCAAAGCCGGTAGTTCCATCGATGTGCTGGCCTCCTCTATTGGTGATGCCGACAGTCTGGTCGGTGGCACCCTGCTGCTGACGCCGCTTAAAGGCCCTGATGGGCAAGTCTATGCCGTGGCTCAGGGGCCGTTAGCCGTCGGTGCACTGTCGTTCGGTGGCAAAGCAGCCAAGGTACAGAAAAACCACCCCACCGTTGGACGTATTCCCGGCGGGGCATTGGTGGAACGGGAAGTTCCGTTTCAACTGCCGCAAAACCGGGCATTGAATTATCGTCTGCGCAGTGCCGATTTTACCACCGTCACCCGGATGGCCGGCGTGATCAACCAGCACTTTGGCCAACCCCTGGCCAAGCCGCTGGATAGTGGTTCGCTACAGATTCTGGTGGCGGATCAATATGCCAACTCGCTGGTTGAATTTATTGCTCGCATCGAACATCTTGAAGTGCAGCCCGATATGGCAGCCAAGATTATTGTCAACGAGCGCAGCGGCACCATTGTCATGGGTGAGAATGTTCGCCTGTCGACCGTTGCCGTGTCACACGGTAATCTCAATCTGATCATCAGCGAGAGTGCCCAGGTCTCACAGCCCGGAGCATTGGCTCGCAAAGGCGACACTGTTGAGGTGCCGGAAACCGATTTGGCTGTCTCCGAGGACAAGGGCAATCTGGTTGTGTTGCCCATGGGTGTCAGTATTGGCGATGTGGCTCGTGCCCTCAATGCCATTGGTGCCACACCCCGTGACCTGATTGCTATCTTCCAGGCCATCAAAGCGGCAGGGGCATTGCACGCCGAACTTGAGGTGCTGTAGGGCACAGGGATGAAACCCTGAGGGTCAAAACATATTTCGCGCAGAGAGCGCAGGGCCCGCAGAGAAGGTCAAGATCAAAAAGCGTGTTTTTGGTTAGACCCTAACCCCGAATTCTTGGTTTTGCATTTCTCTGCGATCTCTGCGTCTTGAGAGAACGAAGTGAACGGGCGCGAGAATAGTTTTGATCCTTATCCCCTGTATCCCTGTAAAAAATTAAAGATCTCTCGCCACAGGTCGATAAGATCAACAGCATGGTGCTCTAATATTGAATAACCAGCGAGGATGGCTATGAATCTGCAAGTTGACCCACGGATGTATATCAACCAAGGTACGTCTTTGGAACATAGTGCAGCGGCCAGAAGCGACCAGCGTCTCGAACAGACCTGCGCGGAGTTTGAAGCGGTGATGGTGCAGATGATGTTTAAAGCCATGCGCGGCTCGGAACCAGAGGATGGCCTGCTCGAAAAAGATATGGCCAGCGAAGTCTACCGCGATCTGTTTGACGGTGAAGTTGCCCGTGATATGGCGCACAATCAGAGCATGGGGATCGGTTTGCACCTCTATCAGCAATTACAGGCAGGACCGCGCTAACCCTATCCCCTCCTTCCCAAATTGTCTCCTTAGCCCCCCTGGTTTTTTTGTTTTACCGAACCCTGAAAGTCAAAATCATTCTCGCGCCCGTTCACTTCGTTCACTCAAGACGCAGAGCTCGCAGAGAAGAGCAAAGTCTAAACCGGAAATTCTGGATTAAGGTCTGAGCTGAAAACAAGAGCTTGGCCTCGGTTTTGATTTTTTCAGCGGACTCTGCGCTCTCTACGCGAGGCTGCTTTTGACCTTCTTTGCGGCTTGGCGCGAGATAGATTTTTGTAAAAAGTTTTCCCTAAAGTTATTGCTGCCATTGGACGATATGTGTTCCATGGGAAGTTTTTTCTAGCGTATTTTTCTAAATAGAAACGTGGCACCAGTATCCGTTTCTTGAATAGTTCAAGTTTTTTTATACAAATAGGTGGACGATATGACGATGAGAATTGGTGGCGACAAGGGTCTGATTCAACAGGGGGCGGTCAAAAAGACGCAGCAGCAGCAGGATGTCAAAGGTTCTGCCAAGACCTCTACGACAGACAAGGTGAGCTTTTCTTCGGTACTGCAGCAGGCCAGTCAGACTCAACCGACGGCTGCTCCAATGCCAACCCCGTCTCTTGAGGGCCTGCGGGCTCCCGTTTTGAACACTCCGGCCTATGTGCAGGATGTGGCAGAGGCGCAGGAGACTGAGCGAGCTTCCAAGGTGGCGGAACTCAAGCAGCAGGTGGCCGAAGGCTCCTATCAGCCTGACTTGAAAAAAGTCGCTACCAGCTTACTCAAGTTTATTGCTGAAGGGCGCCAGGTATGACACAGACCACTCACGAACAGCTGCAAGCCTTGTATGATGTGATCATTGAAGAGCGCGAGTTCGCCAAAGCGCTGGAGATCGATGCCCTGCAAGACGCCACTCTCCGTAAGGAGGAGTTGCTGGCGCAGCTCGATCTGCCGGGGGAACTTGCCCCGGAAGATCGTCAGTTGGCCGATACTATCCGTTTTGAAAATCGCCGCAATGCTTACCTGTTGTGGTCGGCCCTGAACTGGATTCGTGAATCAATGGAATTTTTTGGTCGGAAAACCTCACCTGATTCCTATAACCCCACCGGTCATCTGGTGGCAAAAGGGAATGGCGGACGCCTGCTGTCCGGGAGGATCTAATGGGTTTAGCCGCAGCACTCAATACAGGTAAAACCAGCCTGTTTACCAATCAGAAGGCGATTGAGATCGCCGGCAATAATATTGCCAATGTCAATACTGAAGGCTATTCACGGCAAAAGGCGGTTTTCTCTGATTTTCCGTCGTTGCAGTTCGGCAGTTTCTTTGTCGGTCAGGGTGTCAAGATCACCGACATCACCCGTGAGTATGACGTGTTTGTCAACGAACAACTGCTCGACAAGAGTCAGATGCTCGGTGGCGAGGATGCCAAAGCCATCCCGTTGGCCGAGCTCGAACGGGTGTTCAGCGTCGGCGAAGAAAACCTGGCCACCGAGATCGATCGCTTTTTTGATGCCTGGCAGGGGTTATCGACCAATCCCAGTGGCCAGGTTGAGCGCGATATTGTTATCCAGCGCGGTGAGTTGCTGGCTTCGTCATTCAATAGCGTCGCTCGCGATCTCGACAATGTCAGCAGCAATATCAATGAGATCGTGCTGTCCGAGGTCGATGGTGTCAACCTGAAGTTGACGCAGGTCGCCGACCTGAATAGCCGGATTCAGACCATTGAAGCCAATGGCCAATCGGCCAACTCGTTTCGTGATCAGCGCGATGTCCTGCTTCAGGAGTTGAGTTATACCCTGGGTGTCCAGTCCTATGAGGAGCCTACCGGTGCCGTCAATATCCAGTTGCCCGGTGGTCTACCGCTGGTGCAGAACGGTAGTGCGCTGCAACTTGAGGCCATTTCTCAGGGTGATGCTCTGAGTCTGCAGTTGAATGTCGGCGAAAGTTCATTTGATGTTACCGGCAAGAACCTGGGTGGAAAATTCGCGGGCTTGCTGGAGCTGCGGGATGAGTTTATCCCCTCGCTCAAGAAAGACCTCGATCTCACCGCCTACGAGATGGTGCAGACGGTTAACGAGCAACATGCCCTTGGCACTGGTCTCGATGGATCCACCGGGGTAGCGTTCTTCAATAACCCCGGCAATCACACCAGTCAGAGCTATGTTGATCCAAATTTAGCTACGGCATTTAATGCCGGCGATATCCAGATTGATGTGGACGGCGTCAAAAATACCATTTCGTTTGCAGGCCCAGGTTCACTGAACGATCTGGCCACCACCATTAATGGTGCCGCCGTCGGCGTTACGGCAACCGTCAACCTGCAGGACAACGGCGATTCGGTGTTGATTCTGACCCCAGATACCGCCGGCCAGAGCGTTCAGCTCGATATGTCCGCTATTGAAGGCGCTTATGAGAGTCCGGAATTCAGTATGCCGAATATCAGCGATCTGATCTCCATGTCGTTGCGGGATACCGCCAAGGTTGCTGCCGGTAATAGCAGTGCACCAGGTGACAATATCAACGCTCTCGCGATCTCAGCCTTTAAGGATGCCAATGCCGTCAATGGCGAGGATACCTTTGTCAGTTTTTACGGCAAGATGGCCGCCAGTGTCGGCATCGAGGCCGGGCAGAATCGCCTCTCCCAGAGCGGTGCTCAGGATTCATTGACCCAGCTGAAAAACATGCGTGATGGAAAAGCCGGTGTGTCCATCGAAGAGGAGATGATCAGCCTGATCAAGTACCAGCGTGGCTTTGAGGCCTCCGCTAAACTGTTGTCCACGGTGGATGAGATGATGGTCACTGTTCTCAGTATTAAGAGGTAAACGTTATGAAATCGACTCAAGCGACCACTTATCGTACCTTGAATGCTGAGCTGGGAAGTATCAGCAACAAGCTCGAAGATCTGCGCACCCAGGCGGCAACGGGCAAAAAGATCAATCGGCCCTCCGATGACCCGGCAGCGATCCGTCCGGTATTGTCGGCCCGCACCCAAATTCGTGCCACCGACCGTTTTATCAGCTCCATGTCCACCTCTCTGGATCGACTGGACAATCAGGATACCTATCTCGCTCAGGTGGAAAATTTGCTGGTCAGTGCCAAAGAGACCACCATTAATGCCATCAATGGTGCCATGAGCGATGCCGATCTTGAAACCTTGGCCGATAAAATCGGTTACCTCAAAACCGAGATGCTCAGTGTCGCCAATGCCCAGGTTGGTGGGCAGTACATCTTCGCCGGTTTTCAGGAAGATACACGCCCCTTCACCGAAAGCGGTGATCAGGTGGTGTACAACGGTGATTCCAATGTGAAAAAACTGGAAACAGCCCCCGGTGAATATGTGCAGACCAATCTCAATGGTGCTGAACTGTTCATGGGCATGAGTGACAGCGATGGTGATGGTATTTTGGAACAGACCGGACTTAACATGTTTGACCTGCTGACGAATCTTGAGCGCGCCATTCGCGGTGAAAGTGGACAGGTCCTCGATCCTGCCGGTAATGTCGTATCTCTCGATTCCGGCGCTGTCGACGGTTTAGGCGATCCGATCCTGCTCGAATATGATGGTCAGCCGGTCAATCTGCAGCCGATGATCAATACCCATGGTGAAGCACTGACCATTGCCGATTATAATGCGTTACCCGATGTTACGCCGATTACGGCGTATGACGGCTCCGCTGTTGCCGACACCTCGCAACCGGTCTACCTGCACAGCGATGGCAGCATTGCCCTCGTCGACACGGCAGGGCTGCCGATCCTATCTGATACTGGCGGTGCCGCTGTGCTCGATGGTGGCGGCAGCACGGTTTCGCTGTTGGTTGGTGGTGAGCCGGTGCAGTATACCGAAGTCCCCGGCCTCGACGATATGTTGACCACACTGGAAACAGCAGCCGATCACAATCGTAGCGCCCGTGGCCGTATGGGTAACAATGCCCAACGTATCGAGAGTTCCAAGTTCCATATGGAAGGGGTGCAGGTTGATCTGCAACAGATTCTCTCCCGTTACGAGGATGTCGACATCATTGATGTCATCACCCAGATCACTCAAACCGAGACAGCCCTCGAAGCGGCGCTGAATGTGACCGGTAAGGTGTCGCGGCTGTCGATACTGCAATATCTATAATACGTAATTTACATAAGCCCTTTATCTCGCGCCAAGCCGCAAAGGCACCAAGAAGATCAAAAAGCCGGGAGATCAAAGGTATATTCGCCGCAGATAAGATCTGATAGGGTCTGATGTGAAAACCAAAAACAACAAGGACACAAGAACGACCGGCATGAACCAGCCGTTCGTTGCACTCACTAGAGAACACAGAGAAGAGCATGAGGAAAAACTTTTGGGTTAAAACCGGGGATAGCGGTTCTCTCAGATTTTTCTCAGTGTCCTCAGTGGTAGAAAACTGTGGCAACAAAAAGTTCAGGGGTTAACTATTTTGCCCTATCCGATTTAATCAGATTGTATCTGCGGCGAAAAAAGATTTTGGTTTTGAAGTTTTACTTGGCGTCTTAGCGCGAGAAAGACCCGAAAGGTTTACTATGCTGGTACTCACCAGAAAAGTCGGTGAAGGAATTATCATCGGCGACGATATAAAACTGACCATTGTCGAGATCAAAGGCGGCACCATCCGCCTTGGTATTGACGCACCACGCAGTAAAAAGATTTACCGTCAAGAGGTTTACGACCGTATCCAGGAACAAAACCGGGCCGCAACCAGCTGGTCTCTCGATGACCTCAACGCCCTGAGCGCCATTGATTCCATCCTGCCACAACCCAAGGGGGAAAAATGAACAAGATAAACAGTCGTTTTGGTGAAATCGAATACGATCCAGCATCCGTCCTCACCTTCCCAGAAGGACTGATCGGTTTTGAAGATCTGCGCGATTTTGTCGTCATGCCCAATGAAAAAGAGGGCCCGCTGTTCTGGATTCAGAGCATCGAAGACCCCCAGGTGGCACTGGTGCTTACCGATCCCAGTAACTTTTTTCTCGACTATCAAGTTGCTCCCGAACAGCAGGAGCGCGATAAGCTGGAAATCAGTGAAGAAGACTCCTGTTTCTCTCTGGTTGTCGTTACCGTGCATCCCGACAGAAAAATTACCCTCAATCTGGCGGCGCCTATTTTATTTGCTCCTGAAAGTAACAAGGCGATTCAGGTTATTCTTGAAAAAAGCGGCTATGATATTCAGACGTCGTTGCCTGTCGTTGAAAAGCCGACGGAGCAGCCAGCCGAAGAGGTCGCCAAGGGCTAGTTTTCTCCCTCATCTTTGTTGTTTGTCTAGGAGAAGTCGTATGGCGCGTTTGTTAGACGAATTACGGCAGAAAAAATTAGAAATATTGGCAGTAGCACAAAGCTGTCATGCTTCAAATGTCAGACTGTTTGGTTCCGTTGCACGTGGTGAAGAGCAGGATGACAGTGATATTGATTTTCTGGTTGATTTTCAACCGGGGTCAACTCTGTTTGATCAAGTAGGGCTTATTGAAGAATTGTCGATGAGGTTTGGGCGTAAGGTGGACGTTGTCAGTGCACGCTCACTCAACAAACATCTGCGCCAGCGTATTTTGGATGAAGCCATAGAATTATGAAAGATCGTTCGGTTTTTATAGCTGCAGCTTTGGAAAGCATTGAATTAATAAAAACGTATACTGATGGTTACTCATTAGATGATTTTCTGGATGATCGCAAGACTCAGGATGCAGTGATACGCAATCTCGAAATTATCGGCCAAGCTCTCAAGGATTTTGGTGTGGATGCTTTGGTTGAAAATATGCCGCAAATGCCATGGCACCAGATTTGCGGAATGCGCAATGTTCTGGCTCATGAATACCTGGGTGTCGATGTCGTCCTGGTCTGGGAGACAGTTCAAAGTCAGCTTGAAGCGTTACAAAACGCTCTTGAAAACATACCGAAATTGCACAAATAAATGGCGCTCACAGCGTCTTGAGAGAACGCAGTGGACGGGCGCGATGCCGGGTGCTAATTTTTTGACCGGCTCAAGGCCTGTTTATACACATCATTTCTATTCCTTTTGCCAACTGCGATGACAATCACGCAGATCTCGCCGTCGATTACTTCGTAAACGAGGCGGTAGCCACTGGCCCTTAATTTGATTTTGTAGTGATTGTCAAAACCATGGTGAAGGCTTGATGGAACGTGGGGATTATTAAGTCGTTCCTTCAGCTTTTTTTTGAGTTGAACTTGTATGGATGGATCGAGCTTTTTCCACTCCTTCAACGCTTGTGGGATAAATTTCAACTTATAAGTTATCGATATCGACATCCACAGCGGCAATCTTGTCGTTCTGGCGTTCCTTGACGATCAGACCAAGCTGATAGTCCTCAAGCCTTTCCATCAACAGTTCATAGGTTTCGGCAGGGATAAGGTAGGCCGTCGGTTTATTGTGGTTCAAAATAGCAATGGGCTCCCCGTCGGCCTGTTCGATCAAGGCGCTCGGATTTTTTTTGAGTTCTGAGATGCTTGCTGAGCAGTCAGCTAATATGTTTTTCATTGTGTCACCTGTATGTTTTTAGAAAAAGGTCTAAAATCTGGTTTTATTTTAGACCGGAAGACGAGGCTGGTCAAGCAGGTCAAGTGCGTATTTACAGGGATAAATGCGGATAAGAGCGGATACACCCTGAAAACCTTTGTTTCGCGCAGAGCGCGCAGGGCCCGCAGAGAAAGTCAAAGGCAAAAAGATCTTGTTTTTGGTTAGACCCTAACCCCGAATTTCAGGTTTTGACTTTGCCCTTCTCCGCGATCTCAACGTTCTTGAGAGAAATGGGCGCGAGAACAGATTTAAAGATTTTGCCCTTATCCGCCTTTATCCCTGTCGAAATAGGGTTTGAAGGGCAGGTCAAAAGCATATTTACAGTGACTGCCCAGGTCGGTATGATATAATCATACGAAATAGACGGGGAGCTTAAATTATGCCGATGCAAAGAAAAACAATCACCGTTACCGCTCAACAAGACGCTTGGATTAAGTCACAAATAGAGTCAGGTGAATATGGTAACGACAGTGAATACCTTCGGGAACTAATACGCCTTGATCAAGCATATAAAAGTAAAATAGCATTGTTGCGCTCTGCTCTGGTTGCGGGGGAAGAGAGCGGAGTGAGCCAACGTAGTATGGCTGATATTCTTGCCGATGCTAAAAAAAGGCATGGAATCAGTGTATAGTTTATCGGAAAAAGCCACGACCGATTTAGATTCTATCCTTGACTATTCCATCATCAACCTTGGTGTCGAGGTGATGGTAGAATACCATCACTCATTGGAAAAATGCTTTGCTCTTCTAGATGAAAATCCTGATTTAGGTGTAACTGCTGATCATGTTTGTGCAAATTATTTGTGCTTTTATTTCCGTTCTCATGCAATTTTTTACAAAAAAAACGCAAATGGCATTTTAATTGTGCGGTTGCTGCATAAGAGTATGGATGTCCAACAACACTTTAATTAGACAGTCATGCAGGATGGATGTGAACCTCTTCATCTTGTGCAGGGTCCGCTGAGAAGACCAGGGTCAAAAGCAATCTCGTGCAAAGCCGCAAAGAGCGCCAAGCAGATCAAAAGCATATTCACAGGGATAACGGCGGATAAGAGCGGATAAAGTCCTGAAAGTCAAAACATATTTCGCGCAGAGAGCGCAGGGCCCGCAGAGAAGGACAAGAGCAAAGATTGTGTTTTTGTTTTAGACCGTAACCCCGAATTCCTGGTTGTGACCTTGCCCTTCTCAGCGTTCTTGAGTGAAACGGGCGCGAGAACAGAATTAACGATTTAGCCCTCATCCGCTTTTATCCGTATTTATCTGCGTTCAATTATTGGTCATAAGTTGGTAGGATGCGGTGAGAGAAACGAACTGCATCGAACGTGAGAGTAAAGTCAATAGCGTCGGTCCATTCAAGGGAGAAATAGGGATGAACAGATCAACCTTGCTGCGGCAGCTGGAAGATTATAAAAAAAATAACGAAGAAAAATATGGCATATTGGCAATGGGGATTTTCGGATCTTTTGCCCGAAACCAAGCTGCCCCATCGAGCGATATTGACATTGTTATCAAAATGAAAACTCCAGATCCTTATATTGTTGTCCATATTAAAGAAGAACTCGAAGGACAACTGAACATGCCGGTTGATATCGTCCGAATCCGTGAAAAAATGAACCATTTTCTAAAAGACAGGATTGAAGCAGAGGCTGTCTATGTACAATAAGGAGCTTCTTTTAGACATCTTGTGGCAGATATCTGATGCCGTACAGAAGGTTATTTTGCGTTTTGAGCCTGTCCCTTCCGTCGATTATTTTACAGACACTCCAGAAGGGATGGAAAAACTCGATGCCATTTGCATGCTGCTTATTGCTATTGGCGAAAGCCTGAAAAATATTGATAAAATAACGAGCAACGAACTTTTGCCACGGTATCCGGAAATAGATTGGAAAGGTGCCAAGGGGATGCGCGATATTATATCGCATCATTATTTTGATATAGATGCCGAGCAAATCTATTGGGTCTGTGAGCATAAAATGCAACCGCTGGCTGACACCCTGAACAAAATCATTCAAGACCTTAAAAAATCAGATGCTGAAATGGATTAGACTCGTACCCACCGGGTGTGTGCCTACAGCGTCTTGGCGCGAGGATGGTTTTAAAAGGTCAAAAGCAATCTCGCCAAGCCGCAAAGAACGCCAAGAAGAGCAAGACCAAGAGCAAAAGCAAGGTCGTGTTTTTGGTTTAGACCTTAACCCAGAATTAAAGATTTTGACTTACCCTTGGCGACCTTGGCGTCTTGAGTGAAACGGGCGCGAGAACAGACTTTAAGATTTTGACTTCATCCGCTTTTATCCGCTCTTATCCCTGTAACAAAGGGTTTGAAGAGCAGGTTAAAATCGCATAAAGCAATCAAGCAACAACGTCCC
>JAGGYC010000093.1 GCA_021162745.1 Desulfuromonas sp.
CACGACCACCGAGACCGGCCCATTCGGCGGGTACTTCTTCAACACTGGTGGTCAAATCGGTCATATTGACGCGGAAAATCTTATCCATGTGATTCTATCTCCCTTTCCTGTTTTTCTGTTTTATACACATTCATTCTAGAAAACTCCTTTCCGAAAGGGAGGCTGTACCGTTTCCCGTACAACCCGGCGGCCTTCCCCCCATAGAGGACATCCTCGGTAGGGATGAAGGCTCGGAGTATTCGAATTAACACGTTCCCGTAAATTCTGAAATCAGGTTTGATCCGCTCACATACATAGCCGAGAGAGGTCAGACGATCACAACTGACCACTGTCGACAATTACGCAAAGATCATACCAAGCACTATAACAAGGACGGCTTCAAACGCAAGGGAGCAGTCAACATATTGATTAAATGAGGGTTTTTTCGAGATATGATCAAATATATCATTCTGCCGCAGGAGTGAAAAATGTTCTATTCTGAAACAGCTGTCGCAGTTATGCACCTGAATCATACAACTGAAGCAATGATCATTTGAGTTTTTCGTCCCTGCGTTTACAGCATCACATACAGGGAGTAAAGGGCCGTAGCCAACAGCAGAAACAACCCACTGAGATCAAACCAGCTCAGGGTTGTCACCGTGGCCACAGAACTCTGACCGGCATGGCGGAGAATCTGCTCTACCACCTGATGGGCCAGCCCCCTGCCATCACTGCGATAGTGCCAGTTTGCCCCCTGCGTTGCCGCTGACAACTGCTGCAAAAAGCCATCACTGGCCCGGGTTTGCAGGTAGCTGCCCTGCTCATCGGTATAAAAACCTTCAATACCAACAATGCCCGGTTTACGGATCGGAATAAAGACCGATTCATCACCGCCAATGCGTACGCTATAGACCTGACGCGGCGTGGTGGAAAGCGACTGCAGGTAACTGATCGATTGTTCAAGAGTGTTTTCGGTATCTTCACCGTCGGTAATCAGTACCACCGCTTCGACAGCACGATTGCTGCCATCGCCCAACATGGCATCGGCCGCCGACAAGGCAGCCAGCAGATCACTCCCCGATTCGGTAAGACGACCCATATCGGTATGGCGCAGGATATAACGGATAAAACCATGATCGCGGGTCGGCGGCACCACCTCAATACCGTTACGGGCAAAAAAGAACAATCCAACCTGTTCCCCGGCCAGTTCATTGAGCAGGTCATTGATGAACGAACGGCCCAGATTCAGGCGATTGGCGAGACACTGCGGGTCGGGGACCGCCAACACATCTTCAGCCAACATCGATTTACTGACATCAAGCCCGACAACCAATGTCACCCGGTCATGAATACTCTGCGGAGCCATCACCTGCACCGCCAGTCCAGCCAACGCCAGCGGCAGCACCACAAACAACGCCACCACCACACCAATACGTAGGCGACTGCGCCAATGCAACCGTCTTCCCTGACCGCCCCAGACCGTACGTAGCCGTTGCCAGTAGCGTTCTGTCGCCAGCGTCAGCAGCAGCATTACCGGCAATGCGACCAGCAATAGCAGATAAATCGGCTGTGTCCACTTCATCGTCTCACCCGCTTATTTACGTACCCGTGTTTCCAGTGGCACTCCCGACGCGTAGCCGCCGACATTCGGCACCACGGCCTGTAGTTGGCCGCGTAGCGCTTCAACGGAATCACCACCGAGGCTTCGACCGACAACCAGCGATTCTCCGCTACCGACAATCAGTTCCAGATTCCAGCGCGGTACCATCCGCTGTACCGGCAACACCGCACCCTGGTCAACGGCGCGAATCGCCTGTTTGAAATCTTCAACCGCATCACCGAGGAAGGTCCGGCTTTTATCGCTGTCCTGAGCGAATTCGAGCAGGCTGTAGGCCATCATCACCGACACCGCACCACGTAAATTATACACCGCCCAGCGTTGTTCATTGGTCTGACGATCATCCTCTGCGTTGCGGCGCAATTGCTTGTCGCACTCGCCGCGCAGTTGCAGTAATGATTGATGCACATCGTTACGCAATTGATCCAGATCACTGGACACATAGCGATTTTCAGCACCGGCGGCCAAGGTTTCAAAATGGGACAGCCCAGCCAGCCAATGACGGTAGAGGACCTGATAGTCCAGAGTCGGCACCGCGAGCTGGAGCAATTGCGCCTGCTGTTGCAGCGCTTCAAGGGCAGGCAGTTCAGCGCCCTGGCCCTGCTGCTGCAACCGGCTAAGCTGCTGATAAAACTGCTGCTCATCCTGATAGCGCTGGCTAGTGCGCTCATAGCTGACGGCGCCATCGATGGCAATCAGCAGACAGGCGGCCATCAACAGCCAGAACAGCACAGGGTACAACGTCGATTTGGTTTGCCCGCTCGGCATCGAATTCGTCATGATTTCACCTTTGTTTCCTTGACGACAATTTACAGTCGGCGTAACCGCGGCAGGTTACGTAATAGCACATGGATCAACACCAGCAGCCAGCCCGCCAAGGCAAAAAACGGCCGAGTGGAACGGGTCACCTGGGTCACCCGGGTCAGATTACGGTTGCTTTCGAGGTTATCGATCTCCTGATAAACCTCGTGAATGGTCTGTTGCTGAAGCGATTTAGCGGTAACGAAGATCCGCCCGACATCGCGCCCGACACCCTCCATGGCACGAACCACGGCTTCATCCACTTCGCCCCCCACCGAGATGATGTAAAAGCGGATACCAAGGGTCTTCATCAACTCAATGACATTGACCAGATTGGGCACCTTCCCCTTGCGTTTATGGGCACGCAAGGTGGGTTCAATACGACCATCGGTAAACAGGATGACCGCCTTGCCGGTACCAAAATCCTGCTGATGGAGCTTTTCCGGCACGTCGAGCAAACCACCGGACGCACCAAGGAGGAAATTGCGCAAGGCGGCAATTTCCTCCAGGCTCAGACGATTTTTCTCCGGCAGCATGGAAAAGAACGCCGACAACGCCAGCCACACCGCTTCGGAAGCGTTGGTGCCGCCACCGGAGGTGAGTTGACGATAAATGGGGGTATGGTTTTTACGCCGCAACAGTTCAATCTTGTCCCGCAGCAGTCGATGATCAAAAGTCAACGGCGCCAACAGCTTGGGGATACTGGAAAACGCGACCAGGCCGATGTAATCCTCAACGCCGCGGATAGCGATAAAGCTCTCAATGCCATCCAGAGCCAGATCATCGAGGGTCTGATCGGAGAAACGATTGATCGGCCGTTTCATCGATCCTGACATATCGAGAGTCAGGAAGATCCACTTTGACTCGATAAACTCTTCCACCTCCTGACGGGCATAACCGATATCGGCCACACTCAACACCAGACACAGATAGGCAGCAACAAACAGTAGTGTTTCGTAGTGACGAGCAATGCCCGCTGGTGCCAGAGCGTCAAAACCACTTTCGACACGTGAAAACGGCAACATCTCGCGCCAGCGTCGACGTAAAACCAACACCAGCGGTATCAGCAACACCAGCAGCAACGCCCATGGATATGTCACCTCCAGCGACGCCATCATTGTCAATCAGACAACGCTGCGTCACGGGTTATCATCGCCCCTGAGCGCTGTTGTTCCAGGTCCGTCACCAACTGCCCAACCTGTTGCAAAACGGCAGCACGTTCATCGTCACGGTCACCGCGCGCCAGGCTGTCATCGAGTTGCTGAAGCGTCTGCTGAATCCGCGCCTGCCAATCCTGCGCCGCGTAGGGTTGCAAGCGATGAAAAAACAATTCACTGCCGCCGCCTATCGGTACATCACCGCCCAACGAAAGATTACTGTCAGCGGCCCAGTCGAGCAGATAACGACGTAGGGCCTGCCCGACACTCGCCAACCCTTGCTGCTGCTTATTGTCTGCGGCAGCGGCCAGCGTCTGCTGCAACAGCTGCAGGGCGGTGCTTTCGACCACCAGCGGTTGCGGTTGCTGATGACGACAGCGGCAGCTCAGCACCACAACCAGTCCGATCACCAGCATGGCGACGGCGACCAGCGCCCGCCACAGTGCGCTGTTGGAGAGCGGCGACGGCTGAACCTCAACCTGAACAGGCAGCCGATCAGGCACCTGTAAGCGATAGTCGCCATCGGCTTCAGGAACCAGATCCGCCATCCGTACGATAACTGGCGGCGTATTGATGCGGTGAATCTGGCCGACATCACTGCCTTCATCACGGTAAAAAACGGGAATCGTCGGCAACTCAAATTCGCCGCTGGCGTAAAGGTACAACCGGCCCCGCAGCTGAATCGGGCTGTGGCGAACATCCACGGCGCTCAATGGCGTGTCGTAATCGATAGCGAACAGGTTACGGAAAATCTCCGTCGGTTTAAGATTGAGGTTAGCCAGGGTTCCTGGTTCGATCTTAACCTGATCGCTAAAATGAATATCGAGACTGAACGGGATGGCCGCCCCGGCCACCGCCCCGGCACTGGCAATCTGAAAACGCACCGTCACCGGCGCTTCGACAGCTAGCAGTTCGGGCGTCGCACTCACCACCTGAACATCTTCCGCCAGCCGGTTGGCCGCTTTCCATGCCGCCATCCGGCAGGGATCGATCTGAATCACTTCATCGCGGCCACTCAGTTCGGCAGCATAGTCGATCGCCGCCACCGAATGGAGCAGTTGCCGCCGCCGTTCAGCACGAATCTGACTTTTCCAGCGCACGTTGATCCGCTCGCCAAGGATCTGCGTCCGACCGTTAACGATCAGCGCCGGCAACATATAACGTAGCGTGGGATCGCCACCGTCGAGAATGGCGTTGATCGCCCCGTTACGATGGGTCGGTTTAAAACGGTACAGCCCCAGATCGGGCCGGGCAGGATTATAAATAAAATCGGCCACAGCTTCACTATAACGCTGGTTAAATTGGCGAATCGCTTCGGGCATGCCACTGCCGGTGGCAAACACAGCAGAAAAACGCACCCCCACCCAGTCCTCATCGAGGGTCGGTATCACCTGCTGGCCATTGTCATCAAAAAACCACAGGTCGCTGCTGTTTTCCTGCCACAGCTGCCGCAGTTGGTCGCTCTGCGCCATCAACGCCATCAACGCCGATGGCTCCGATGGCGCCGCCGCCACAGCAGGACCACAGAGCGCGGCGATAATCAACACCGCGAAACCGGCTTGACCGCAAACGAGGCGGTTAAGTCGTGCCAGAGTAGATCGCACTATAAAATGGATCAGAGCGTACATGATGTTTCTCCATCGAAAATAATCAGCGCCGTGAGGCCACCCGGCGAACAAATAAATTATTGATCTTTTTTTGCACATCCCCTGCGCTGACGTCGATCAGCAACGAACTGACACCGCTGCGATCCAACGTCTGCGAAACCTGCTGACGGTGCTGTTGCTGCAACTGGTCATAATCACGCCAGCGATTCAGATCAATACAGCACTGCCGACCACTTTCCACATCCTCGACACACAACTGCCCACCACGAAAGCCCTGGTGGTTGACCTCGGCGCCACTGAGCAGCTGGATAGCCACCAGTTCATGGGCGGGAATCTTCTGGCGCGCCGCCGCCTCGGTAACCCCTTGCAGTTCGTCCAGATTATGCTGGAAATCGGACAGAATAATGCCGAGACAAAACGGCAGCTTCTGCTGCATAAACCGCAGTGCAGGCCGCAAACGGGTGCGCCGTACCTCACCACAGCGCACCGTCGCCAATTGCCGGGCAATGCGCTGTACCTGGCGGGGACTTGCGCTGGGGGAAAGATAATGTTCAACCCCGTCCGCATAGAGCAACAGGCCGCAGGCATTATTTTCCTGAATAGCCGCATGAGCCATGGAGATGGCAATATTGCGCTGCACCTCCAGCTTGCCGCCCTGACGCATCGATGGGCTGATATCGCAGATCAGCAGCAGGGTGTAGGCGGCATCACGGGCAAACTCGCGCACATACAGATTTCCGGTCCGCGCCCGCGCCTTCCAGTCGATATGGCGAAAGCTATCGCCGCTTTCATAAGGACGTAGCGACCACAGTTCGTAGCCCACCCCCTTTTTCAGTCCCGACCAGTCACCACTGAACTCTTCACGCGGCGGGTATTTCAGCTGTAGATTGAAGCGATATTTCGGTTTCATCACCGCCCTCGCTACAGGCCGCCGTCGCCGCTGGGATTCTCTGCAATCACCCCATAGGGAGACACATTTGCCACCACCGCCTGCAACACGTCGCTCCCCACCACCCCTTCAAGGATGGCCGCATCACTGAGCACCAGACGATGACCGAGCACCGGGCCAACGCAGGCATCGACATCATCAAAAGTGACATAGGTGCGTCCGCGCAAAAACGCATAGCCTTTGGAATAAGCGATCAGATGTTCACCGGCGCGCGGCGAGCAACCCACCTGCACATAGCGGGTCACCATGGCCGGCGCGGCGCTATGTTCAGGACGGGTCTGTTGACAGATGGTCAGGATATAGTGCACCACCGCTGCCGATAACGAGACATGCATGGCGACATAGTGTTGAATAGCAACGGCCTGCTCCGGCTGAAGAATCTGCTCCAGCGGCTGCTCTGTGGCCTGAATCCCCTGACCACGGCGAGTCAGCAACGCCTCTTCGTGGTGCGATTGTGGGTAGGTGATATTGATTTTAGCCATGAAACGGTCGAGCTGGGCCTCGGAGAGCGGATAGGTCCCCAGCTGTTCAACGGGATTCTGGGTGGCCAGCACCATAAACAGTTCCGGCAGTGGATAATGATCGCGATCGACACTCACCGCCTGCTCCTGCATCGCTTCGAGAAGAGCCGATTGAACCTTCGGCGAGGCACGATTGATCTCATCGGCGAGGAGAATATTGCAAAAGACCGGCCCGGCATGAAAAACGAAACTGCTCTGACTTTCATCGTAGACCATGGTGCCGGTAATATCGCTGGGCAATTTATCGGGGGTAAACTGAATGCGGTGGTAATCTCCGCCCAAGGTCCGTGAGAAAGTAGCCACGGCAAGACTTTTTGCCAGCCCCGGCACCCCTTCGAGGAGGATATGGCCACGGGACAGCATGGCACACAGCATCGCTTCCACCATCCGCTGCTGGCCGACGATCACCGTCGCAATCTGTTGGCGAATCCGTTCCAACTGAGCTTGATAGGCCACCCCGGTGGCGTCTAGTTGCTCAGGCTGATGAGGTTGCATCTCTTCCATCGAATTTCCACCTTCCACGTTATGCGCCCGTCGAACTGTTTCGCAGTCAATGCTAAAAATAGACATACTTCTTGCGATCACGAATGATCAGATAGAGGAAAAACGGCCCGCCGAGCAAGGCCGTCAGCACGCCGATCCGCAAACCGCCGCTGCCGACAATCCGTACCAGGCAATCGGCGTAGACCACCATCACAGCGCCGAGCAATCCCGCCGACGGTAACAGAATCCGGTTGTCGGAACCGACGAAGCTGCGCATCATGTGCGGGGCAATCAAGCCGACAAAACCGATGCCGCCGGCCACGGCAATGGCACCACCAGTGAGCAGCGCAGAGAAAAACAGCAAAAAATTACGCGACAAGCCGACATTAACGCCAAAGTTGCGTGCCTGCTCTTCACTGACCATAATGATATTCAGATCGCGGGCAAACAGCAATGATCCCAGCAGCGCCACCAGCGCAATGACGGCAATGATCACCACATGTTCCCAGGAACGGTTATTCAAGTCCCCCATCAACCAGCTCACCACTTTACGCGCCATCTCAAATTGTTCGGTAGACAACACGATCACCACCGAGGTCAGGGCCGTGAAGATGGCGTTGAAGGCAATGCCACCGAGCAGCAGGGTGTAACGGGAGGTCAAGCCGCCGGTGGTGGCGATACCGAGCACCACCAGCAATGACAAAAAGGCCACCGATACCGAAAAGAGCGGCACCATGTATAGACTCCCCGCTGCCAGACCAAAGTAGATGGCCAGCACCGCGCCGAGGGCGGCGCCTGAACTGGTACCGATAATACCGGGACTGGCCATGGGATTTTTAAAAATCCCCTGCATGATCGCACCGGCACAACCGAGGGCAAAACCCACCAGCACCCCGGTCAGGGTGCGCGGAATTCGCCCATACCAGACAATGGCCGTTGCCGGATCGTTACTTCCGGCAGCCGATCCGAACAGCATCTCTATCGCAATACGACCAATCTTGGCTGGAGCGATCTCCCATGGACCGATGGTGACGGAAAACACCATGCCTGCCAGCAAGACGCCGATGACCACCAGTACCGCAACTACAGCCCGTAGCCGTTCACGCTGCCAGCCGGGGCTACTTTTCATACAGAATCCCTCCGAGGTAGTTGAGACTGGCCACGACAAACTGCGACGATGCCATAAGGTAAACACCCGGAATGGTACGAATATTCCGGTTGCGTATCGCCTTGGAGGTGGCGAGGATCGGCTGGCCGAGCAGGCGCTGATCAAGACCACTGTCCTCGGGAACAATGATGATATCGGGGTCCCACTTCAGCACCGTTTCGTAACCGACCTGCTTAAAAAATTTAATATCGTTTTGCGTCGCCACATTTTCGATCCCCAGGATACGACACAATGAATCAAAGGTGCTGTGCTCACCGGCAACAAATCCCATGCGGTCATAGTAGAGCACCCGCAACGTCCGACCGGCCAGGCGTTGTTTAACCACATGCCGGATCGACGCCACACTCTGTTGCATGGTGGTCAACAACTGCCGGGCACTGGCTTCGGCTCCAACCAACTCACCAAGAAAACAGATCTGCTGTTCGATGGAGGCAATGTCGCCGAAAAAGCCCATCTCGACAAACGGGATATGGGACAACGTCAGGCGGTTTTTAAACGATGCCGAGGAGTAATAGGTGGTCAGCACCAAGTCAGGACAGAAACCGATGACAAGCTCGGCATCCTCACTGCCATAGGTCGGCAATGAATCGGGCAGCTGGCCAGCCAGAAACGAATAGTCGGGATTGCGGCAGGTTTCGTGGACTGAAATAATCCGCTCGTGGGGGGTGATCGCCCACAGCACCTCGGTCAGCCCCACCGCATGGGGAATAATCCGTTGCGGTTGCTGCTCAACGCTGAGGGTTACCTCCTCGCTCGTCAGGCTGTCATCAAGAACATTCCAACGCTGATGATGATATTCCAGCAGCCGTGGATAACGGTTATCGTCGAGTTCCGGACGCTGGGCATCGCTCAGGGCAACAAGCAGTTGCTCCATGTCGAGGGGAAAATCCGGCTCGGTGGCCTTTTCCTGTGCCGACAACGGCGCGGCACTGAGCAATACGGACAGCAGCACAAACAGCAGACAGATTCCGGCGAATATCCCTTTATGATGTGTAAAACAGCAATGAAATGCCATGTGCGGTTGTGCTCTCCTCAATTTCAACATTGAAGACCTCCCGAATGTGTTCTGAGCTAAATGCCTGCTGCGCACTGCCCTGATAGTACAGCCGGCCCTGGCGCAACATCGTCAGCGTATCGCAATGACGACGTGCCAGATCCAGATCGTGTATGTTCATCAAAATGGTCTTGCCCTGCTGTTTAAGCAGACTGAGCAGTTCCATGATGTGTAGCTTGTGCTGAATATCCAGTGCACTGGTGGGTTCATCGAGGAGGATGATCGGTGCCTCGGTCACCAGGGCTCGGGCAATACTCACCAGCTGGCTCTCACCACCGGAAAGCTGGTTGATATAGCGATCACGAAAGCACTCGGTATCCGTCACGGCCAGCGCCTGATTGATTATATCAAGATCATGACTTTGCAACCATTGCAGACGATGGAGATGGGGATGACGCCCCATGGCGACAAAATCGAAGACCCGAATCGAAAAATCGACCCGCGACTCCTGGGGTACCAGGGTGACCAGTTGGCTTAAATCGCGACGACTGATCTGACGCTGCTCACGGCCATCAATCTCTATCGTGCCGCTGTTCGCCTCCCAGATACGGCAAATCGTCCGCATCAGCGTCGATTTTCCGGCACCATTGGGGCCGACAATGCCATGGATCTGCCCGGCGGCAAAATCGGCATTGATATTGTGCAAAATCGGCTTGGGGCCGATGCTGTAGCACAGATTGCGGATGTGAACGATGGGATGATCGCTCATGATTGGGTAAACTCCTGCTGCCGTAATCGCAGTCGCCAGGCCAGCGGTAGAGTAAATTTCGCTGACAGCGCCACAACCAACGCAGCACCGACAAGGGTGATCATCAGTCGGCCATCCAGTTCAACACCGGACAAACTGGAAATGGCCGTGGTTCCCCACAACAACACCATACTGGTAACGAGATGAATATTCTGCGACATGGCATGAATACCCCAGAAATTTTGCGATAGTTGGCTTTGCGACTGATGGCGCAGCTTGATTTCGATCAACTTGAACCACAGACGACCTTCAACGATTTGAGCCGCACCACTAAAGAGATGGTGGAGCAGATAGAGCAGGATCAAAATATATTTGCCCCAACTATAGCCACCAAAAAACAATTCGAACAACGGAGGATAGCACAGCACCAGAAAAAGTGCCCCCAGGGATTCCCCCCCGGCGGCAATCACCATGCCGCGCATCAGGCTGCGTAACTGATGGAAACTGTCACTGACGGTTTCAACATAATCAATAAAGCTGGAAATACGCGCGTTACTGACCACCACAATCGCCGGATAAATGTACTTGGTCAACACCCCCATAATGGCGGCCACCTTGTATTCACTCTCCGCCATACTAAACATGCTGTAAAGAATCGCTCCTTCGAGGATGCTCTTGGCGATATTAAACACCAGCGTTCCCAATTCACCATAGCGGTAATAGGGTACCGTCGCCACAGCGTAACACCACAGCTGAATCTTATGGCGCAGATCTTCCATCAACGATCGGCGATTCTTATGTGGATTATCGCTATGGGCAGAACGCTCTGTCATAAATAACCACTTCTTTGTGCGAGATAAGACAACCAACAATCAATCCACGAGACTGTTGGACTTCGCAGTAAGCAACTGAAAAATCCGACAAGCTCGTGGAAAAAGAGAGCGCAAAGCCCATACGGTCCTTGCGCTCTGAAATCCTGGTCAGCCGGAGAGAGCCTCCGGCTGACCTGATTATGGCTACAACAAGTTACATCTTTTTGATAATGGCCACTGTTTCGCGTGCGGCATCCTTCGGCTTAAGACCGGTGTCAGAGATACCGGAGACAACCTTAACCGAATCGTGGTCCATCGTCCCGGCCTTACACCAGACATTCTCGCCTGCTTTAGCGATATAAGCAGAGAACGCATGATGACCGGAACCGGGGCGCTCGCCGATGATGTGAACAACCATACCGCCGCTGCCACAGCTGGTGAATACATTCTCACCAACCTGGTAGCCAGCGCGAACACGACCGCCGGTGATGACAATATTTTCCTTCGCCACGTTGAGACCGGCCGCCTTGAGCAGTTTACGCATCTCTTGGAGATACGGCATCAGATGGCCGTCGTCCATCACAGCCTTGGAATTGAGACCATCAGAGATGGCAATCACCACATCGGGGGTCTTGTTGCCCCAGCTGTTGCGCAACTTACCGAGGGTCGCTACGGCTTGCTTGCTCAACACTTCACCTTTAGCCGGTGCCGAGATGTAATCTTCACGGTCATGAACCGTGGTCTTGATCGAAACCGCATTGGGGATCGAGGCAATGAAATCAGCGGACATTTCGGTCCACAGGCTGACCTTGGCATCATCGTAGACGTCATGAACCTTTTTATCGAGTGCAGGGTTCAGATCCCAGATGTTTTCGCCATACCCCATCGCCAGATCGACGCCGTGACTCAATACCACATCGATCTCGGCTTGAGCTTCGGCAAAGATCGCCTGCTGGCTGCGAGTATCGCCCTTAGCCAACAGGTACTGGTAGTAGACCCACTTCAGATCACCAAAATGCTCGGTCGGCTTGCCGTTGGCATTGATCACCTGAATTTTCTTAAAGAAGTCCCACATGGGGTCGTTGACCTTAAAGCCGAACGTCTCGCGCAGACGGACGTGATCCTGATACTGAGTGGTCAGGTAGCTGAGCATGGGATCGTTACGGGTCGGCAGAGACATCAGATAGGCTGGATTCGCCGGAGCAATCTGATCCTGACACCAGGCCAAATCGTCAAGGGTTACCGGCATATGCAGGGTGGAGCAAATATCAAGACCTAAAGTCAGGCCATGCAGCTTGCCCATGGCGATATCTTCGAGGCAGCAACGCACCAGCTGCTCGCGGGTTTTAAATATCTCGGGACCAATAAAGCCCGCCACGTCATTGAGGTGCACCCAGGCACCAGCGCCGTCGGTCTGACCGGCAGCAACATACTGCTTGAGGGCACGGGCAAAGCCGTACTTACGTGATTCATGAACCACCATGTCAAAGCCATGGCCATGACCATTGGTAAAGTCCGCGCCTTGGCCCGTTTCAAAGTACAGACCATATTGCCCTTTACGCGCCTTGGCGTAATCGACCATCCCCTGAATGGTGAGGTCGAAGGTTTTGTTGGCACTTTCAGTACCCGCCAGCGACTGGAACCACAGAGCTGTTGAGCCAGGGTGACTCTTTTCAACGGCGGCCTGAATGTCAATATGCGCCAGCACACACCATGGCATCACTTTTTCGAGGCCAAAGGTGGTCAGCAGATCTTTGAGTTGCAGTTCAACAGCCAGCACCGACTCTTCAGTACTGTCAACGGGGTTGCTACCGAGCACCTGGTCACCAACAGCAAACGCCCAGCCATTGAGAACTTGCCATTTGATATCCAAAGGATCATCGGTCGGTGAGTTGGGTTGAACGCGCGCGCCCAGGTAGCCTTTGGCACCGAGATTACTACCCGGCAGAGCAACGAAGATCTTCTGGCCGAGAGCGATCAGTTCCTGATTCGACATCAGCTTGACAACGCAACCGATAACATCACTGTCGAGGCCGAACATGATATTTTTGATAGCGGCTTCCTCGCTTAACAGCAGGAAGGTTTTCAGCTCACCAATACTCCAGTCTTTAACGATTTCATACTGGGCCAAGTCAACAGTGTCCCAGATCAACTTCTGTACGCCATCTTCAAACAGGATTGTATCGTGAATAAAGCTTATTTTTGTGTTGGCCAGCAGCTTACGAGCATTCTCACGGGAACGCTCGTCATCAGCAGCGACACCGATGGTCTCATCGCCCTCTTTAAATGCGTTGGCCGCACCGACGATTTGCTTGTAGAACGTTTGATCCAGTGAGCCTTTGGTGCGCGTCACATATTGTCCGACATCCTCACCCGGTTTAACGCTGGGGATGGTAACCGCGCCTGCAAAGCCTGCTGCGAGCAGCACCAGACTCATGGCTGTGCCAACTGCGAGTCTACTTATCTTCACCATTGGTTCTACCTCCTTGAGGTTATTTGGCAAGATTGCGGTCGTTCCCTGCCTTGCGATCTGTATTACTAGAAACGGAGGATCCGCGATCCCCGGCCATCGCGTGGATGACCTAACGCCCCACTATCGTCCCTGAGTCGCCGTTTCCCACATCTCGTTAAATGCTTTTTCAGTCTCCGGGCTCATGACACGCCACAGAGCAACCGTCTTGAAGTACTCGTTGTCGCCAACATGGAACATGGCTTTTTCTTTGTTGTTGAGCAGATTGCCGACATTGGCCATTGCCGGGCTAACCCCCTGGCTCTTTACAACATCGGCCTGTTGCTCAGGAGCGAGCATAAAATTGATCCACTCTTCGGCCAGACGCTTGGTCATCCCCTCGGCAGAGCTGGTGATATACCAGGCATCAACCCAGGCGGTACCACCCTCTTTAGGGGTAGCGATCAACCAGTTACCGCCCTTGAGGTTAGCCTGCTGAGCGGCAAATCCCCAGGTGGTCGCCAAAGAGAGGCCAGGGAACTCATCGGGATTGGCGGCGCCATCCCACAAACTCTTGGCATTCTGTCCCAGCACGTTCAGCTTGGCTTGAACCTTGGCCCGGTCGAGCTTGTTGATATCGAAGATTTCATCATAGGTGTAGCCCATGGACAACGCGGTAATCCACACGTTAACCATGGGGAAATTGTTGTTGGCCGTGTACTGACCTTTGTATTGCGACTGCCACAACACGTTCCAGCTATCGGGATTGCCCTTGACCACATCGGCATTGTAAGCCAGACCGTAAGGACCACAGTTATAGGGGACACCGTAGCGCTTACCGGCATGAATCGGGGTCGTATCTTCGAGGAATACCGGCAACATCTTCTGCATATTCGGGATATTGGCCGGATTCACTGCTTGAAACAATGGATTAAACGCATTAAATCCGTAAAATTGCGGTTTTTTAGGCAATTCGTACGGTGGAGAGATCAGATCGGCCGTACCATTTTTGGCCGCCAGGTAAAACTCATCCTGATCGGTGGGATTGGTGATCTCCAGCGAGAGATCGATATTGAACTTTTCTTTGACCAGCGCTTTAAATGCATCGGCATAGGGTGCGGCGTAACCTGCCCAGCAATTAATTCTCAATACTTCACCACCAGAAGGAGCAGGAGCCTCTTCCGGAGCCTTAGACATGGCAGTCAACAAGGCTACACTGACGACCAAGGCCGCAATTCTGACGATTTTTCGCATCCAGATACTCCTTTTTCTTCATGGTTACAGTAAACAGAAACGGAGCGATGAGGAAGGGTCCTCATCGCTCCGCAGCGAATCTAACTTACAGAGAGTAAGACAGGCCGGTCATGACCCAAGCTTCGTTCTCGTGGTTAATATCGTTGTCGCGCAGTGCGTCCAGAGTCACACTGTAATTGGCTGATACATACATGCCGAGGCCACGGCCCAGATCAACAGAGACACCAGCCGATACCGGCAGGTCAGAAAAGCCGGAATCGAAATCATCTTCATAATCCATGTAACCAATACCGGCGCTGGCGAACAGCTCAGCGGTTTCAGTCAATGCCATTGCGCCGTCAAAGGCCCACTTGGCATAGATACCATCGGAAGAACCACTATCGAAGTTGTAGTAGACATACAGACTGGTGGACAGGTTGTCGGTCAGAGCGGCACTGATGCCACCATAGAACTCTTGATCGTTATTGGTATCGCCCCAAGCGTTTTCAGGCAGATAGTAATAGATGTAGCCCAATTCACAACTCAAAGTGTCGTTGATATCGTAGGTCAGGTAACCAATATGGTCAAACTCATCCCACTCGTTATCATCACCAAAGTCATAATCGCCATCTACCAGACGATAGTCTGCCCAGAACAGGTAGTGAATGGACAACTTGTCAGTGATGGAGTAGCCCGCATCAAACCAAGGTTGTACAGCACCATTGTCGTCATTAATCAGATCCATACCGCGCCAGATGTAACGGCTGGAGTAATCCACGCCCACATCCAGACTAAACTTTTCGCCCGCCATCGCTGTGCCCGAAATGCACACCATCATCAACAACATCAGAGCAATTTTCTTCATCC
>JAGGYC010000110.1 GCA_021162745.1 Desulfuromonas sp.
ATGAATCATGATAATCCCGGTAAAAAATGAATAGCTATCGTCACGCTGTAAAAAAGACCGTGGGACTATAACACAAAAGCCACCGCCGAACGCAACGACTTAAGCGAGTCGTTGCTGGCTTCTACGTTGTTTTTTATCAATACGACTGCTACACTTTCGCGTCGATTAAAACTCTACCAGGAAGCGATAATATGCGCCTGCTCCACACCTCCGATTGGCATCTCGGTCAAAATTTCATGGGTAAGTCACGCGAGAACGAGCACCGGGCTTTTCTAGCCTGGTTGCTCGACACCATCCAACAGCAACAGGTGGATGTGCTGCTGGTGGTAGGTGATATTTTTGATACCGCCACGCCACCGAGCTATGCCCGTACCCTCTATCATAATTTCATTGTTGCCCTGCATCAGTCCAGTGATTGTCAGCTGATTATCATCGGTGGCAATCATGACTCAGTAGCCACCCTCCATGAAACACGTCAGCTACTGCATAGTCTGAACACCATGGTGATCGGCGGCATCACCGATGCCTTATCGGATCAACTGATTCCGCTTACACAAGCGGACGGCCAGATCGCCGCGCTGCTGTGTGCCGTCCCCTACCTGCGCCCCCGCGATCTACTGCGCAGCTACGCAGGCGAAAGTGTTGCGCAAAAACACAGCGCCTTGCTACAAGCGATGGAAGCACACTACGCCGAATTGTTTGAGTATGCCCAACAGAGAAAAACCGAACTCAACAATGAGGCGCTGCCGATCATCGTTACCGGCCACCTGACCACGGTTGGCGCCAGTCTCAGTGAGACCGTGCGTGAACTCTACATCGGCTCACTGGATGCTTTTCCGGCCTCCTCCTTTCCGGCAGCGGACTACATTGCCCTTGGCCACCTGCATCGGCCCCAGACCGTCGCCGGTAACGATCACATACGCTATAGCGGCTCACCAATCCCTTTAAGCTTTGGTGAAGCCGACCAAACCAAACAACTGCTCCAAGTTGATTTTGTCACGAACCAGCCACCGACCATCAGCCCGATTGAGATCCCCTGTTTTCAACAACTGCTCAGTCTGAGCGGCTCACTGCAAGAGATCGAAAATCAGCTTGCCGAACGGGTCGAAAATATCGATTTCAGTGCCAGTTGCAACGCTGAACTATGGCTGGAGGTGGAGTTGAGCAGCGATGGTTATTTGAACGACCTGCAACAGCGGATACAACAGATGATTGAACCATGGCCCATTGAACTGTTGCGCATCAGGCGGCAAAAGACGACAGCGGTACTCAGCGACGTGCAACAACATCTCTCACTGCATGAACTCAGCGTTGACGAGGTATTCCAGCGCCGCCTTGACCAGGAAGAGTTGAGCGACGATCAACGCCGACACCTTAACGAGGCCTTTGCGGCCATTGTCAGCCATTGCCACACTGAGAATTACCAATGAAAATTCTCAGCTTACGCCTGAAAAACATCAACTCCCTCAAAGGGGAATGGTTTATCGATTTCACCCAGCCGGAATTCACCCAGAACGGCCTGTTTGCCATCACCGGCCCCACCGGTGCCGGTAAGACCACGCTGCTCGATGCCATCTGTCTGGCACTGTATCACCAAACCCCGCGCGCTCAGGTTTCAATCAACAGTAATGAGCTGATGACCCGCCACAGCGGCGAATCACTGGCTGAGGTCACCTTTGCCGTCAAAGGCAACCGATACCGGGCGTTCTGGTCGCAACGTCGCGCCCGCAATCATCCCCAGGGCAAACTTCAACCACCGGTGGTGGAACTGGCAACGGAACACGGTAAAATACTGGCAACAAAAATCAGCGAAAAGCTACAGCAAACCTATCGGCTCACCGGCCTCGACTTTGGTCGTTTCACCAAGTCGATGCTACTGGCCCAGGGCGGCTTTGCCGCCTTTTTGAATGCCAACGCCAATGAGCGGGCCGAGCTGCTGGAAGAACTGACCGGCAGCGAAATTTATGGTGAAATTTCCCGGCAGGTCTTTGAAAAAAAACGGGATCAGGAGGACGAGCTAAAACAACTGCAGGCCCGCGTCGAGGGGATGCAACTCCTCGACAACAGCCAGCTTGAAGAGCTGGAGACGGAACAGCAACAGTGCCTGACCCGGCAGCAACAATTACAACAGCAGCTCAAGACCCTACAGTCTCAGAAAAGCTGGTTGGAATCCGTTGCCGTCAGTGAACAGGAACTGCATGCCGCCCGTCAGAGCTGTCAGCTCGCCGAACAACAACAGCAACAGCACGCTCCCGAGTTGGAACGGTTGCAACGCGCCCGTCCGGCGCTACGCATTAAACCGGTCTATGTGCGTCTGCTCGACATCCAGCAGCAGATCAATACCACGACACAGCTGCACCAACAGCAAAACCAGCAGCTCGCCAACGTGCACCAGCAGTTGCAACAAAAGTCGGCAACCGTTGGACGCTTGAAAAACTGCCATACCGACCAACTCGAACAGCGTGAACATCTTGAACAACAGCTGACTGAACAGGTCATCCCCCTCGACAGCCAACGGCAGCAACTGCGCAATCAGTTACACCAGCAACAGCAGCAGCTTGACAGCACAGCCCGGCGCCTGACCGAGCTCAGTGAACAATCTCAAACGGCGCACCAGCTCTGGCAAGCAGCACAGCAGCGGCTGCAACAGGCACAGCTCTATTTTGACGAGCATCGTAATCATCAACAGCTGGCGACCCATTTGCCGCGTTGGGAAACAATGATTCAACAGCTGACTGATCTGACCACTCAGCAGACAAATACCCTTGAACGTCGCCGGCAGCTCAACACACAATGCCGGCAACTACAGCGGCAGGCAACCACTCTTGGCGTCGAGATCTGCGCGTTGTCAAACCAGCTGCGT
Organism: Desulfuromonas sp.; assembly: GCA_021162745.1. Classification (GTDB taxonomy): domain Bacteria; phylum Desulfobacterota; class Desulfuromonadia; order Desulfuromonadales; family Desulfuromonadaceae; genus Desulfuromonas. Next base: position 2,864 of record JAGGYC010000110.1, read on the forward strand.
GAACAGCAACGGCAACAAGACAGCCTACAACAACACTATCGTGAACAGCTTGGCAATGATGATAGCAATGGCGATGAAGAAAGTCTGCATCGTGATCAGCAACGCATCAGCCAGGAGCTGACGCAACTGAATCAACTGGAATATTTATGTGAAAGCTATGCCGACAATCAATGCCGACAACAGCAACTGCACTCATCGCTCAAGCAGCAACAACAGCAACTGGCTGAAGCACAAGGCGCGCTACCGGCCTTGGCAGAACAACTGCGTAGCGCCGAGGAGCATTATCGTGATCTCGAAGCTCTGCTGCTTCAACAGCAGCAGATTGCCAGCCTGACCGAACAGCGTCAGCACCTACAGCCGGGATCCCCCTGCCCTCTGTGCGGAGCCCTGGAACATCCACTGTTCAATGAATCGGCTCCACCGGCAACGGAAGATACCGTCCTGCGCAAACAGCAGAAGATGAAACAACTCGACAGCTTGCGCCAACAACAGAATCAACAACAGCAGGGAATTACGGCTCTGGACAGCCAAATTGCCGCTGCAACAGAGCGCGATAGTGAATATAGAACTGAACAACGACAGCTGCTGGAGCGATGGCAACAGCGAAGTGAAAACTTTGAGGAACAGCTGACTATTGACCAAAAAACGGCAGTTACGCAGACTATCGCTCAACATCATGAGCAACACGAACAGATTACAGCAGTCCTACAGCGGCTGAAACAGATCAATCAGCAACTGGTTGCCCAATCGGAAAAAGTCCATCACCTCCAGACGATTCTGGCGACAACGGAACACCAGCACCAGTTGGCGCTCAATCAACAACAACAGCACCAGCAGCGTTTTGATGAACTCGGTCAAACAGAACAGCAACTCGACGAGCAACGACAAAATCTGCGCCGACAACTCGAACAACAAGCCGCCCCCCTCGCCATCGAGCTACCGGACGACGCCAACTTTGAGCACTGGTTGCAGAAACTCCACCAGCTCAAGCAACGATATCAGCAGGCAGAACAACAGATCACCGATGAAACTCGGCATGGTCAGGAATTACAACACCACTATCGGCTCTTTGAAAAAGAGCAGCAATTGCTCAATAACGATTTCAACCTGCAACAGAACAGTTTTGAGGACGAGACACAGCGTTTAGCTGAACTGGATCAACAGCGCTTACAGCTGTTTGGCGAGCAAAAGGTCAATGATGCACGCCTTAAACAACAGCAACAACTCAATGACGCCAGCCGACAACTGGACATTGCCATGCGCGATCAGGAACAGACGGAACAGCAACAACAACGCCAGCAGGGCCACCTCCATGAACTCGACCGCCAACTCAAAACGGCTCAACAGCACTACCAGCAACAACAACTGGATTGGCAGCAGGCATTAAACACAAGCGCATTTGACAGTGTAGAGGCCTACCAACAGGCCCTGATCGGCGATAAAGAACAACAGCAACTCGAACAACTTCAACAGCGGCTTCAGTCACAGCAGGATTCGACGCGGGCCGTGCTCGAACAGGCAGAAAACCGCATTAGCCACCTGCAGCAGCAACAGTTAACAGAACAGTCCATTGAGACATTATTGCCTGAACTGACCAATTTTGAACAACAGGCCAACGACAACCAGCAGCGCTTAGGAGAGATTCAACACAGTCTCAGCAGCGACAAAAACCGCCGTGCCGATCAGCAGCAACTGCTTGAGCAGCTAGATCGAAAACAACAGAATTATGACATCTGGGCACAACTCAACAGTTTGATAGGCTCCCAAAAGGGGGATAAATTCCGCCGTTTTGCCCAAGGATTAACTCTGGAGCACCTGGTGGAATTAGCCAACCGCCAGCTGGCATTGCTGGATGGCCGCTATCGTTTGCAGCGCAAAATGGATGAAGAACTCAGCTTGCAGGTAATTGATAGCTGGCAGGCAGATAGTGTCCGGGCAACAACAACACTGTCTGGTGGGGAAAGTTTTCTGGTCAGCCTGGCTCTGGCGTTAGCTCTTTCTGATCTCGTCAGCCACAAAACGAGCATTGACTCTCTGTTCCTTGATGAGGGTTTCGGCACCCTGGACAGCGAGACGTTGGAAACCGCCCTTACCGCTCTGGACCATCTTAACACCCAAGGAAAAATGATCGGCATCATCTCCCATGTCGATGCCCTTAAGGAACGGATTCCCGTGCAGATCGCTGTTCACAAGAAAAGTGGACTTGGATTCAGCCGCCTTGATACCTGCTATGCTGTCAATCCAATCGGTGTTCAGGATCGTCCCTGATCGTAATGCGGCAAAATCTGATGCAGATTCACCACCTCGCCAAACACCAGCACCGCCGGGCGTTGAGCCTGCAAACTATCCACGGCAAGCTGCTCAACGGTTGTGATCACCGTGTGTTGATCAGGTCGTGAGGCATTCGATATAATTGCCACCGGTAACTGAGGGTTGACACCCGAATCGAGGGCCAAGCGGGTGATCTCGGCAGCAAAACTCAGCCCCATCAACACCACCGTCGTATGATAGGAGAGCTTTAGCAGCGGCAACCATTCACTGTTGATGCGGCTACCGGACAGATGAGCAGAAACAATCGATAGATTGGCCGCATAGCCACGGGCGGTTAATGGAATTCCTGAAGAGGCCGGCCCCGCCAGAGCGGAACTGATGCCGGCAATCACCTCGACCCTCACACCTTGCTCAGCAAGAAACTGCGCCTCCTCGGCACCACGACCAAAGATATACGGATCACCGCTTTTCAACCGTGCCACCTTCAGACCTTGGCGGGCATAGTCGAGGATCATCTCATTAATCTGCTGCTGCCTGACACTATGGGCATCCTTCTGCTTACCAACATAGACCCGTTCCACTGTTGACGGAATGAACGCCAGAATTTCATCAGAGATGAGATGATCATAAAGAACCACATCCATCTGCTGAATACACTGATACGCCTGCAAAGTCAGCAAACGAACATCGCCAGGACCACAGCCAATCAAAAAAACCTGAGCCAGACGTTTCAGCGCCTGACGCTCAGTCAACTCAGGCTCGATGATCCCCACTTTGCGCTGCTCAGCTTTTTCCTCAACCAGTTCGGAAAAATCATCGGGAATCAACTGTTTAATCTTGTCGCGAACAATTCGGCCAATGGTCGGGCTGGCCCCATCCGTCGATACGGCAATTTTCAACGGCCCGTAGTTAAGCAATGATGAAAAATAAAAATCGCATTGTTGCGGCGCATCGACACGATTCACCAGCAAAAACCGCTGGCGCTTCTCATGACACAACAACTCGGCCACCTGTCGACTGGCCGTAGCATCAACAATGATATTAAAATCACTTAGATCGTCGCTATGAATGGATTTTTCCCGTAACGAAATCTCTAACGAGTGAAAATCATCAATAAAATGTTGAGCGATACAGCTGAACTCAATGGTGTTTTCTTTGAGAACGCACGCTTTTTGCAAGGCCACAGGACCACCGCCAAGTAGCAGTATCCGTGGGTTCTTCAACAGAATAGGTAGGGTCGACACAGAATGCTCCGCACAGCGATCCATCAGCGGAAACGGTTGGTTATTGCGACACCTGCTGGCGCAGACAACCGGCAATGCTTCCTTAATCGCTCTGGTTAAGACAATCGTTTAATTTTTTCAAGATAACCTGCTACTGTCTAAGATGACAGACATATCACCATCTTTGTAAAAAAACTATCCATCCCGTGTAGAGAGTCACCAACACACAAGATGAACAACGTGAGATGGCCTTGATTGACGGTCTCTTCCCAGCGAAAAAATAAAAGAAGAGGGAAGCCTGTGCTTCCCTCTTCTTAAGATCATAACCCGTTGTCGTTGTTAGCCGATAAAGAAATCCCGGTTTTCAGCAAACACCTCTTCAAATTCAACCAGCAATTCATTCATCTGCGCTGGTGAAACATCGAAATAGCGAGCGCCGGCACAAAGTGCAACATCAAGGTCTTCATCAGCACCTCGGTAGCCAATGCCAAGTTTCTGAGAAAATATGGCCGCGAGATTAACAACAGCAGCTAGTTCAATAATTTCATTATCCACGTCTGAAGAATCATCAAAATCAATCTGATGATTAACGGCTTCAACTAACAACGGAGCAATTTTCCATGAATTAAGAACTGCGGCACCAACGCGGTAATAGGGATTGGTAAAGACCTCCTGCTCAAGGATCAGATACTCACCAGCACCATTGTACACCGCTTCAACCAACTCACGATACTGCTCAGGATCGTTATTATTCCGTATGGTTTTGCCAAGATTACTGAACAAACCTGCGAGAAAGGCCTCATCGCCATTAGCACGGTTAAGGTTCGTGCTGATAAACTTAGCCGCCAAAGCACGCCCAACAGACTCTTCCCACAACATTTTTTCTAACAAACCGAACGACTTATTGACACTACTCATACTTGAGGCCAGAACCAGGCTGCGAACAGTGCGCTCACCAAGTAAAACCAAAGCATTTTGCAACGTCGTAATCTGACGGGAAAGGCCATACATGGATGAATTAGCAATTTTAAGCATCCGTGCAGAAACGGCCGGATCGAGAGAGATCGTTTCAGCTAATTTTTTTACCGAGGAGTCGGGATCCTGTAACAGCTCTAACACCTTCACAGCAACAAGCGGCATCGGTGGCAAATCACCCATTTCTCCTACAATTTCTGAATACTCCTGCATTGAAATAATCACCCTTCTGGTATTGTTCAACGGTTGCTATCTTCCGTTAACCGAATTCCATATAATCTTGCATACTTAACATAAAATAGCAGGATATAGCTCACAGTTTTAAGTGATAAAAACAAAATAGTCACACTGTAGATATATTTCTCAAAACCTATCGGACAGCTTATTTATTAATATTTCCCAAAATCATCATCATCCAGAGCGATTTGTACCGGAGCACTGGAATCAGCTGGAGCACTCCCCCAGCCACTTTGTGCAGGTTGAGAAGGTTTGACCGGAGCAGGAATTGCCTGAACAGGTGGCCGATATCCACCCACTTGCTTAAGCTTAAAACGGGTCAGGATATCTGCAAGCTGGGCCGCCTGACTCGATAACTGCTCCGCTGCTGCAGCGCCCTGCTCAGCATTGGCAGTATTCTGTTGAGTCACTTCATCAATCGTGGCAATACCATCATTGACCTGAGCGATCCCCTGGGCTTGCTCTGTACTCGCGGCTGAAATCTCGGCAACCAAATCCGTCACTTTTTGAATTTCGTCAACAATGACAGAAAAAGCCTCGGACGTGCTGTCGGCAATTTGCGCACCATGCTTGGCCTTACTCACAGAAGTTTCAATCAAGGCAGCCGTCTCTTGTGCAGCCTTCGCACTACGTGCGGCCAGATTACGCACCTCCTCAGCAACAACAGCAAACCCCTTACCATGTTGACCAGCACGTGCAGCTTCGACCGCTGCATTTAATGCCAACAGGTTCGTCTGGAAGGCAATTTCATCTATAACTTTAATAATCTTCGATATGTTCAACCCGGATTCATTAATATCAGCCATAGCTGATACCATTTGCCGCATCTGGGTATTGCCACTATCAGCTGCCGTCTGAGCCTGAGTCGCTAATGTGTTGGCTTGCTGTGCATTTTCAGCATTTGTTCGAGTTTGCGCCGCTAGTTCATTCATCGAAGCGGAAATTTCTTCTAAAGAGCTGGCCGAACTCGTCGCTCCCTCCGAAAGAGACTGACTACTATTGGAAACTTGATCGGCGCCAGCAGCAATCTGACTGCCACTCATCTGAACACGGGTCATAACATCGTTGAGATCATCACAAACTTTTTTCAGTGCAACACGGATTGAATCCTGTGCATCTCGAGGGGCAATATTCAACGACAAATCCCCCTCAGCTAATTTTTGCAGTGAAACGAGCATATCGTTCTGTAAAAAATCGGCAAAGGTATCAATCGTCTTACCAATATGACCAATTTCATCACTGCGATCCATCCGCAGCCGTCCTTCAAGTCGACCACTGGACATATTTTCAAACATCCCATCGACAGCGACAAGCGGACGGCGAATCAGGGCACCAAGTAACCAATAGATCACCCCGGCAGCAAAGAGAACGCCAATAACCGCAGTCAAAGTCATTGTTTTTACGCTAGTACTCACTCCGGCGATCAAAGCAGCTTCAATCGTCTCGGCATGCTGATGCAGTTCCTGCAAATTATAACGAAGGTAGAGAACACCACCCAGATCACCAACCTTGTTCGAGTCATGACAATCAAGACATTCAGCCGTAAAAAACTGGCCATGGGTCAGAACCAGAGCATCGTTTTGCTCCTGAACACCAACCTCTCCGTTATGATCAATACGAGCTGTTTGGAAAGCCGCTGAATCCAGTGATTGTTTAAGCCGGGCACTATCACTGGTATAGTTGATCTGACCTTCCGGACCGGTTAAACCCACCTCAAGGACATTATGGACCGTTGCCAAATCCTGCAGCAACTCATCAAACAGATCCATTTCACCCATCTCAACGGAAGTGGTGGTACCAATCATAAGACTTTGGAATACGCTGCTCGCCTGTTGATGCTCAGCAGCCTCCAAAAGTTCCATCTCATCATCAGTCAGTGTCCGCAACAGGGTGGTTGTCTGCTGATTGACAACAAAAATAGCAGTCCCCATGACAACGATCATAAGTAACAATAGAATAGCTGCAACTTTCTTCTGAATACTCATTCTATCCTCTCCAGCACAACAAAAACTGGCTACTCCTTTACAGGGGTAGCCAGAAGTACGTGTAAAAAACTGAAACTTACAATTCGATTTGATCTAAGTCCGAATCATATAGTAATTTGCCGACATTAAGCAAAATCTTAACTCGATCGCCCATTTTACCCATACCTTCAATATAGTCTGAACTGCCACCAGCTATTGAACGCGGAGGCGGTTCGATATTCTCAGGCTGAATATCAGCAACTTCATTTACCTTATCGACAACAAGACCAACAGACGTTGCATTCATCTGAACAACAATGATACAGGTTCGTTCATCGTAATCACGTGGCGGCAGATTAAAACGGGCACGAACATCCATAACAGGAATGACTTTCCCGCGCAGATTAATAACCCCCTTGATGAAACAAGGCATATCCGGGACTTCAGTAATCCGTTGGATACCGATAATTTCGGTCACATAACGAATCTCGATCCCATAATCCTCATCGGCCATATGGAACGTGAGGTATTTACCCTCCTGAGTGTCCTCATTTCCAATTTCTTCACCGAAACTGGGCTTGGCAACATCAGTCATGCTGGCTCTCCTTTACAAACGAACAAACAATAAATATCGAAGTATAACCTTGCATCCTCAAACCCAATTACTTTAGCGCAATCATTCCACCGTGTATACCCTAATCTAGGCTTACACAGACATTAAGGGAAGAGGGGAACTATATCCAATCCTGCACATTCGTCCAAACCAGACATTATATTCATATTCTGCAGCGCCTGGCCTGCGGCACCCTTGACCAGGTTGTCAATTGCAGATACAACAATGATCCGTTGAGTACGCTCATCAATGACAAACCCGACATCAGCATAATTGCTCCCTTGAAGATAGGCAATATTCGGCAGTTGTTCCCCGGGAAGCACCCGAACAAATGGCTCTTCGGCATAGAAGTTCTCATACAAGGCTTTAAGAGAAGTAAAATCGATTGAGCGACTCAGCTGCGCATAACAGGTTGATAAAATACCACGATTTACCGGTAGCAAATGAGGAGTAAAATTGATCATTACCGGCTCATTGGCAACATGAGACAATGTCTGTTCAATCTCCGGTGTATGACGATGATTAGCAACGCTGTAGGCCTTAAATCCCTCATTAACTTCACAATACAAGCTGGCGGTTTTTGCCGAGCGCCCGGCACCACTTGTCCCCGATTTACTGTCAACAATCAGAGTCCGATGATCAATAAGTGCGTGTTTCAGTAACGGGATTAATGCCAGAGCCACACTCGTCGGATAACAACCGGGATTAGCGACCAACCGCGCGGATGCAATCTCGGAACGGAACAATTCCGGTAAACCATACACCGCTTCTTCAAGAAGTTCAGGGCTGGTATGAGACTGATACCATTGCTCATAGACCGCGACATCGTGCAAACGATAATCGGCCGAGAGATCAACGACCTTACATCCTCTCTCCAGAAAGCCCGGTACGACCTCCATCGCTGTCTTATGAGGCAACGCAGTGAACACCACATCAGCGTTGGCAGCGATCTGATCAATATCCACTGCTGTGCATGCCATATCAACTAAGTGCGACAAGGACGGAAAGACTGATGAGATCTCCTGTTCCTCATATTGACGTGATGTAATACTGGTGATCTCAACATCTGGATGACGCACTAGCAAACGTAATAATTCGACCCCAGTGTAACCACTGGCACCAACGACAGCGACCTTCATCTCTATCTCCTATAAAAAAAAGGGAGGGAACCTTACGGCACCCTCCCTCTTGTGTAACAAATAATGCAGCGTATCGTAAAATATTAACGCTTTGAGAACTGGAAGCTACGGCGTGCACCGGCACGACCAGGCTTCTTACGCTCCTTGATACGGCTATCGCGAGTGATAAAGCCCGCATTCTTCAGCACGCCACGCAGGCTGACATCAACCTCGAGCAACGCTTTAGTGATACCGTGCTTAATTGCACCAGCCTGACCGGATGGGCCACCTCCGTTAACATTGACAAAGATGTCAAATTTACCAACATTATCAGTCAACTCAAGAGGTTGACGGATGATCATCTTTGAAGTCTCGCGACCAAAGTAATCGTTGTAATCTTGCTTGTTAACCGTAATATTGCCAGTTCCGGGTTTCATCCAAATACGCGCAATGGATGTTTTTCTCTTGCCGGTGGCATAAAATCTTTGTTCAGCCATTTGAATCATTCTCCTTAAGTAAACTAAATATCGAGTACTTTGGGCTGTTGAGCTGCATTCTGATGCTCGCTGCCGGCATAGACCTTCAATTTTTTAAGCATTTGACGGCCAAGCTTGTTTTTAGGAAGCATGCCACGAACTGCTTTAATCACCAACTCTTCAGGCTTTTTATCTTGCAACTTTTCAGCGCTGATAGAGCGAATACCACCAGGGTAACCGGTGTGATGATAATACATTTTGTCCGCTGTCTTTTTGCCAGTCAACACCAATTTCTCTGCATTGACAACAACGACATAGTCACCGGTATCAACACTGGGTGAATAAATGGCTTTGTGCTTACCTCTAAGAACTCTGGCGATCTCAGTGGCGGTACGACCCAAAATTTTGCCGTCCATATCAACCAAGAACCAGTCTCTCTTTACTTCGGATGCTTTCGCGACTTTCGTGCTCATCTTAATCCTCTCATCTATTAAAATTCTGCGTAGCTGTACGGGGCCCACAGAAGTGCGAAACATAGCGGATCTTTCCTTGCCAGTCAAGTAATTTCACTATTTTTTTTAACCCGCACTTCTCACAAAGATTGTAGCGAGAGGCCGGGAGGTGCCATGACTGCAAGGCGTCCGAAGAAAAATGCTCGCAGGCATACTTTTCAGTCTGTCGAGAACGTTTTTCGAGGGCAACGCAGCAGACATGGTGCATACTGGCCTCGGAGTAGATTGCTTGTGAAAAATGCGGGTTAGTACCAAACTTTCATCAGGCACAACCCTTTTGCCGGTGCTGTTCGACCAGCCTCAATACGCTCGCCGCCACGTAATAACTCAGCAACCCAATCAGGCTCTTTTTTACCGCGGCCAACCTCAACAAGGGTACCAACCAGCACACGCACCATGTTCTTCAAAAAACCACTGCCACGGACATCAATCTGCAGTTCGTCACCCTGCTCCGTCAGTGTCAAATCAAAAATTTCACGTACCGTGGTCTGTGCAACACACGAACTTGAACGCAATGCAGCAAAATCATGCCGGCCAACAAGCAGGGCAGCTGCGTCAACCATGCGCGGAACGTCCAGTTCAGCTGAGATCTGCCACGACGTACGCTCATGCAATGGCGAGCGCACCGGATGACGATAAATCGTATATCGATACCATTTCCCCTGAGCACCAAAGCGCGCATGAAACGCATCAGAGACCCTACGAACATCACGCACGGCGATATCAGTGGGGAGGTAACGATTGACGCCATGCAAGTACGCCGCCAGCGGCAGGAGATCGTCGATATCAAAATGTGCACACATCCCCTGAGCATGGACACCAGCATCTGTGCGGCCCGAGGAATAGAGACGAATAGGAACGCCAGCCACCTTCTGCAGCGCCTCCTCAACGCGCTGTTGAATGGTGACGGCGTTCGGCTGAACCTGCCAACCACCATAATTGCTACCATCATATTCGAGAGTCATACACAGTCTGGGCATCTATTCAACCTTGAGAGGGATAAACCACTCACTTCGGACAGGTTATTGCGCAACGATAAGTTCTGCAATCTGCACCACATTAATTGCCGCGCCATTACGCAAATTATCCGCACAGGCCCAGAGATTTACAGCCTCTGGGCAAGAGAGATCCTGACGAATTCTGCCAACAAAAATCTCATCCTGTCCCGCAGCATCAACCGGCAGAGGATAATCGTGAGCACTGAGATCATCAATCAATTCCATCCCAGCAGATGAGGCCAGGGCTTCACGGATATGATCCACAGCAACGGCGTCAGCAAGCTGAATATTCATCGAAACACTATCGCCATAAAAGACAGGCACCTGCACAGCCGTAACACTGACACCGAGTTTTTCCAAGCCAAGAATTTTGCGAAGCTCGTTACCGGCAGCGATCTCTTCAGCGGTATAATCCTGGTCGGCAGCCGGGCCTATTTGCGGCAGACAATTGAAACCAATCTGATGCGGGAACATACTCTGCTTGGCAGGACGACCATTGAGCAATTCACCACTTTGCACCCGCAGTTCATCCACAGCTTTCAAGCCGTGACCGGAAACAGACTGATAGGTTGAAACAACAACGCGTTGCAACGGACTACAGCCGTGAAGCACCTTGAGCGGCAATACCATCATCAACGCCAAACTGGATGGAGAGGCGACAATTCGCTTATTCTTCAGCAGCTCAAGAGCATCGCCATTGACCTCGGGAACAACCAACGGCACATCGGCATCCATCCGCCAGGCACTGGAGGTGTCGATACACTTCACTCCGATCGCCGCAGCACGAGGGCAGTATTCGACACTCACACTCTCAGGGGCGCAGAACATGGCAACATCAACACCATCGAAAGAATCGTCATCAAGCTGCTGAACAGGATAGGACGTATCGTTGAAATCGATAAATTCACCAACGGATCGTTCTGAAGCGAACAACCGCAGCTCCTTCACCGCAAATTCACGCTCCTCAAGAACTTCCAGCAGTTGCCGGCCCACTGCCCCGGTTGCCCCAATTATCGCAACATTCGCCATGGCTTATTTCCTTAAAGGCTAAAACAGCACATGGCTCGCCCGAAAATTCGAGCGAACCATGTCACTGTCAAATAAAAATGGTTCCGAAAAACCCGGAATCAATTTTCGAGCAGAACCCGCAACATCCGACGCAGCGGCTCAGCAGCACCCCACAGCAATTGATCACCACAGGTAAACGCAGACAGGTACTCTGGACCCATCTTCATTTTGCGAACACGACCAACGGGCACGGTTAAAGTGCCGGAAATAGCCGCCGGAGTCAGTTGCTCAAGGGTTTCTTCTTTGGTGTTACCAACCAGTTTCACCCACTGATTATCGTCAGCGATCAGAGCCTCAATCTCCTCGATAGGTAGATCCTTATTCAGCTTAATCGTCAAAGCCTGACTGTGGCAACGCATGGAACCAATACGGACACAGATACCATCAATGGGGATTGGCGACTCGGCAGCAAGAATCTTGTTGGTTTCCGCGTAGCCCTTCCATTCCTCACGGCTCTGGCCGTCCTCAACTTCACGGTCAATCCACGGCAAAACGCTACCGGCCAGCGCATAACCAAATTGACTTTTCGGCAGTTCATCACCACGCAGGGTTTCAGTGACCTTTTTATCGATATCAAGGATCGCCGATGACGGATCAGCCAACAATTCTGCGACTGAACCTTCGAGCACTCCCATCTGACCGAGCAACTCACGCATATTGGGAGCCCCGGCACCGGATGCAGCCTGATAGGTCATGGATGAGACCCAGTCGACCAGACCGGCACGGAACAGACCACCGATGGCCATCAACATCAAGCTAACGGTACAGTTACCACCGATAAAATCCTTTTGGCCATCAGCCAGCGCCTTATCGATGACATCGCGATTAACAGGATCAAGGATAATCACCGCATCATCATCCATCCGCAACGAGCTGGCAGCATCAATCCAATAACCCTGCCAACCCGCATCACGCAACGGTTGATGAACAGCCTTGGTGTAATCTCCCCCTTGACAGGTGATCACAACGTCCAACTGTTTCAGCTCGTCGATATCGGTCGCATCCTTAAGCGTTCCCGCTCCCATAGGGGCAGCAATACCCACCTGTGAGGTTGAGAAAAATACCGGCTCAATTCCAGCAAAATCATTTTCCTCCTGCATCCGCTGCAGAAGAACAGAACCTACCATGCCACGCCAACCGACCAATCCGACTTTCATGCCCTTATCCTTTTACTGTTAAATCACACTATTATTAAAGTGCGGCGACAAATCCCTAGAGCGCCGCGATGATTGCATCACCCATTTCGCAGGTGTTTACTTTTTTCTCATCTTCAGTGCCCTGATAGATATCTCCGGTACGGAAACCATCAGTCAGTACCTTTTCAACCGCCTTCTCAATGGCATCAGCAGCCTCACCCATCGAAAAGGAATAACGCAGCATCATAGCTGCCGAGAGGATCTGGGCGATTGGATTCGCGATCCCTTGACCTGCGATATCAGGAGCACTACCACCTGATGGCTCATACATACCGAACGAACCTTCGGCAAGAGAAGCTGAAGGCAGCATCCCCAGAGATCCGGTCAGCATGGCTGCCTCATCGGAAATAATGTCGCCAAACATGTTGCCGCACAGCATAACGTCAAACTGCTTGGGCCAGCGCACCAGCTGCATGGCTGCGTTATCAACGTACATGTGTGACAACTCAACATCGGCATAGTCCTTGGCAACCCGCTCAACGACCTCGCGCCACAGCACAGACGTTGAAAGGACATTGGCTTTATCAATACTGCATACCTTGCTGCCACGCTTACGCGCGGTATCAAAGGCAACACGGGTAATGCGCTCAATTTCAGGCTCAGTGTAGAGCATGGTATCAAAACCGCGACGTACACCATCTACCGTATCAACACCCTTGGGTTCGGAAAAGTAGATACCACCGGTCAACTCACGGACAACCAAGATGTTAAAACCACCCTCAATCACCGATTCCTTGAGGGAAGAACTGCCTGTCAAGGCTGGAAAAATGATTGCTGGACGTAAGTTACAGAACAGACCGAAGATCTTACGCAATGGCAACAAGGCACCACGCTCCGGCTGCTCATCTGGAGGGAGAGACTCCCACTTGGGACCACCGACACTGCCAAACAGAATGGCATCAGAAGCACGACAGAGTTCAACGGTTTTTTCAGGCAGCGCCTTGCCGTCAAGATCAATACCAGCGCCACCGACATTGGCCTGGGTCTTTTCAAAACTGACATCAAACCTGTTTTCGACGGCATCAAGCACCTTGATGGCTTCAGCCATAACTTCCGGGCCAATACCGTCACCCGGCAATACTGCAACTTTAAATGATTTTGTCGTCATTGTTCTCTCCTCACCTGCAACAAATGCCACATCATAACTACCGATTACGAGTCACTGTTGCGGTTAATAAAAGTATTGTCACTATAGAAACCAGCTTCAATAGTTGTCAAATGTTTTTGATGCTTTTCCCTGTCAAACCAACCAACATGAGCCACCAACGTCACACCACGTGCGACACCTTCAGCACACATTGGATTGGAAAAGAAAAGGCCGGACAACTCCGGCCTTTTCTCATGATCCACATCAGGCCACCGACATCACACAAAAGATAAACCCAATGTCTCCCCTGATCTTAATAGCGGTCATCAGCGAACTCGACCCAACCACCGGCCTTAACCAGCGCTTTATCGAATCCGGAAATCTCAAACTGAAAGCTTTGTTGCTGATCGCCGGCACTAACAGCAAGGCACTGCGCCTCAACATCAACGGCAATCTCTACCGTGCCCAGCTTAGATAATTCAAACAGCGTGTCGATATCAGCTTTCGGCAACTCAATGGCCAACATGCCGCCATTGAACATATTCTGACGGAAAATTCGCGCATACCCTTCAGCGATGATGGTATGGATATCATTGACTTCAAAAACCCAGGGCGCATGCTCACGTGATGATCCGCAACCAAAGTTCTGGCGTGAGACAACCACTCGTGCATTCTTCAGAGCGTCACCCTGAGGATCAAAACCGTCCAACTTAAGATCTTCCAGCAGATAGGGCGTCAACGCCTCCTTGGTAACCTCAGTGAGGTACTTGGCCGGAATAATTTCATCGGTATTAATATCAGAACGGTCGAGAAAGATCGTCGCGCCTGCAAATACTTTTTTCATAACTGCGATGTTCCTTTCTATTACTTTTTATTACCTATTCAGCATCATCCATAAGGGCTTGTGCCACCCATGGAAAGGGTATCTGTCGCCCGGATGGCGACGGTTAAGCCCCACGAAAGGGTTTATGCGGTCCTTGGAATGGGTGGCACAAGCCCTTTTACTGAATGGTTAGTTTTTTAGAGGGTACGAGCGTCGGTGATCACACCGGTAACAGCGGTCGCCGCAGCAGTCGCTGGGCTCAACAGATGAACCATGCCCCCCTTACCCATCCGACCGTTGAAATTACGATTACTGGTCGAGGCACAGACCTCACCTTCGGCCAGAACACCATTACTCATCCCCAGACAGGCACCACAGGTCGGGTTGGTTACGCAGAACCCGGATTCCATGAAGATCTGGATAATCCCTTCCTTCATGGCATCACTGTAAATCTTAGGCGTTGCCGGAGAAACAATGCCACGCACCGTATTGGCAATGCGCCGCCCTTTGAGAATTTGTGCCGCGACACGCAAGTCTTCAATCCGACCGTTGGTACAGGTACCGATATAGATCTGGTCAACGGCTGTACCGGCCATTTCACCAACCGACTTCACACAATCCGGCTTGTAGCCATAGGTCATCTGTGGCTCTAAACTGGTAATGTCGAAATCGAGCACTTGATCGTAACTGGCATCAGCATCTGAATGCCATTTTTTATAATCTTCAACAGCCGCTTCTTTACTCGCATAATCGTCTTGGATAAATTCCCACAGATAATCGACGGTCACCTGATCCGGCATACAAAGCCCAGAGGTACCACCAGCTTCAATGGCCATATTACACAGGGTCATCCGCGCTTCCATGCTCATCTCACCAACGACGCTGCCGCCGAATTCGATCACACGGTCGGTAGCGCCGTTAACGCCGAGCTGTCCGATCACGTAAAGGATCACGTCCTTGGCGTATACACCCGGCTGTAACGTTCCAGACAGATTAACGCGAATAGTTGCCGGCTCGCGGAAAGCACAAATACCCTTGAGAATTCCGACCTCCAAGTCAGTCGTTCCGACACCGGCGGCAAAAGCACCAAAAGCACCGTGGGTACAGGTATGACTATCTCCCATGATCACTGTAAAACCGGGACGGATATAGCCCTTTTCCGGAAACAGAGCATGACAGACACCGTTGTGCCCAACATCAAAAAAGTCTTTCAGGTCATGCCGACGCGCCCAGTCGCGCAGCATCTTGGCCTGGGTTGCGGTTTTGGTGTCTTTGGACGGCGTTACATGATCGATAACAGCCTTGATCTTGGTTGCATCAAACACGCGATCCTTACCACGCCATTCGAGATCAGCAATAGCCACCGGAGTGGTAATTTCGTGGCACAATACGCGATCCAGATCAAGAACCTTGGTTCCCTCAAAGGGCTCATCACGTAAATGGCTCTCAAAGATTTTTTCTGCAATGGTCTTTCCCATAACATCTCCTTCTCTATTCTTTCAGATCAAATCAAATATAACCAATTCAAACTGCGTTTGATAACAGCACCGCACACCATACAGCAAAACGGGACGCCTGAACAGCGTCCCGCGCACCGGTAAGATTATTTTTTGTGCCGCGATCTACAGATCAACGGGGGTCCGTTTTTGCAGCGAAGCAATTTTATTCAAGGCATTGATATACGCCTTGGCCGCTGCAACGATAATGTCGGGATGAGCCCCCTGCCCCAACTGCTCACGACCTGCGGCTTCCAAGCGAACCGTACACTCCCCTTGAGCATCGGTACCGCCGGTAATGGCACCCACCGAAAAATGCAACAGCCGTGCATCACTTTCAGCCAGCTGTTTGATGGCCGTGAATGTCGCATCAACGGGTCCATCACCGATCACTGCGGTCTTTTTAACCTCACCGTCAATTTCCATTTGCACGGTCGCTGTTGGCGCGGCAAACGAACCAGATGAAACATTCATCTGCAGCAACTTGTAACGCTCAGGCACCCGGATAATCTCGTCAGCAACGATGGCTTCCAGATCTTCGTCAAAGATCTCTTTTTTCACATCGGCAAGGGATTTAAAACGGACAAACGCCTTCTGTAAATCCTCTTTTGACAGATCATAGCCAAGATCATTAAGGCGCAGCTTGAAAGCATGACGACCCGAGTGTTTGCCCAAAACCAACTTATTTTGATTCAAACCGATTGATTCCGGGGTCATGATCTCATAGGTTGACTTTTCCATCAACACACCGTGCTGATGGATGCCAGCCTCATGAGCAAACGCATTCGCGCCGACAATCGCCTTGTTCGGTTGTACAACGATACCGGTAATGGTGGTCAACAAACGACTGGTAGCATAGATATGTTCGGTCACAATATCGGTCTTGAACGGCATGATATCCTGACGGGTCCGCAGCCCCATCACCACCTCCTCAAGGGAGCAGTTTCCTGCCCGCTCGCCAATACCATTTATCGTACACTCAACCTGTCCGGCACCAGCACTAATCGCAGCCAGCGAGTTGGCCACCGCAAGACCAAGGTCGTTATGGCAATGCACGGAAATCACAGCTTTGTCGATATTCGGTACGTTGTTCTTCAAATAGCTGATGATGTCAAAATACTCAGACGGCATGGTGTAGCCAACAGTATCTGGAATATTAACCGTAGTCGCCCCGGCATCGATAACCGCTTCAATGACACGCGCCAGGAAAGGAAGACGGGTACGGACAGCATCCTCGGCAGAGAATTCGACATTCGGTGTATAACCAGCAGCCCGCTTGACAGCTTTTATGGCTATTTCGACAACCTCGTCCTCGGTCATTCTCAACTTATGCTTCATATGGATATCGCTGGTGGCGATAAAGGTATGAATGCGTCCACGATCACCCGCATACTTGAGCGCTTCCCACGCCCGATCGATATCCATATCATTAGCACGAGACAGTCCGGCAATCTGCGGTCCCTTGATCACTTGAGCAATCTTTTTAACCGCTTCAAAATCACCATCCGACGCAATAGGGAATCCTGCCTCAATGACATCAACGTTCATTTTTTCCAGCTGATAAGCAATACGCAACTTCTCATCCATGGTCATACTTGCCCCTGGAGATTGCTCACCATCACGTAATGTTGTATCAAAAATTATCACTTTTTTTGCTTCAGACATCCTGCCCTCCTGATAAGTCAGCCCCGGGCTCAGCACCAGGGCAATGTGTAGAACAATTCTTTACTTTACCATAGACTTCTAATCTGCCTAGACCACCTAGGTCGGATTCCACACCACCACCCCCTTCAGTAAACAAAAAAGGCTCCCGCCCCTGATAATAAATCAGGGGCGAAAGCCTGTATGCTTCGCGGTACCACCCTGTTTCAGCCCGATTAATTCAAGGCCCTCATTGCCCCTTTACGCAGGATCACGTCTACAGCTAGACCGCCGGTTTAACCTTTGGCTTCACAGTAGCGGTTCCAAGGCGAGTTCAGCTTTATCCTGTACCGGCTTTCAGCGACCGCCGGCTCTCTTTAACAGACTTCAAGCTTACTACTCCTCTTCATCACCTTTAAAAACTGAAACAACTTAATCACAGCTTATAGAAACAAGTCAAACAATCTATAACTAAAAATCTAATAGTTCAGTGTTTTTTCAACAGAAACAGAATTAGTTTAGTTCTGTGAAACTTTCTCTTCCTTACGACGACGCCAATAAGCAACTAGAGCAATCACCGGGCTGAACATGGTATAGACCAGGAAAATAAGAAAAAACATCACCTCGGGTTGAGCGACAATGACAATGATCAGCACAATGGACAGCACTAGAATCCCGAACGGACGACGCTTAAGGAGTTCAGCATCCTTGAATGCATAATAGGAAACATTACTCACCATCAGCACGGCCAGACCATAGATCAACACCAGAACCGAAACCATCCGAATCGTTCCAGATCCACCGAGGTGATAAAATAGCAACACGCAGGCCGCAACCATACTGGCTGCTGCCGGGATAGGTAGTCCGACGAAATTTTTTGACTCCACCGTACTCGCCTGAACATTGAAGCGAGCCAGTCGCAAAGCACCGCAGACGACATACAAGAATGCCGCCAACCAGCCCAGTTTACCAAACGGCCGCAATGCCCATGAATACATCAACACCCCTGGCGCGACACCAAAAGCAACAAGATCAGCCAGGGAATCATACTCGACACCAAACTGACTGGTGGTATTTGTCAGACGGGCAACCTTACCATCGAGAGCATCAAAAACCGCTGAAATAAGAATAAACCATGCCGCGACATCATAGCGACCATTCATGCTGGCAACAATGCCGTAAAAACCGGCAAACAGGCTACCGGTGGTGACAAGGTTAGGCAAAATATAGACGCCTTTCCGCAAACTTTCGCGGCGCTCTTCAGGTGTTTTTTTCATTTCAACTGTCCTAAAACGGTCTCGCCGGCAACACAGACATCACCCAGCTTGATTTCAGATTGAGTATCTTTTGGCATATAAACATCCACACGTGAGCCAAAACGGATCAAACCATAACGCTGACCACGCTCCAACAGATCGCCGATCACCGGGTAAGTAACAATCCGGCGAGCAACAAGCCCGGCAATCTGGACCACCAGCAATTTATGACCAGCTGCCGTCTCCAGCACCATACCACCCTGCTCATTTTCAAGGCTGGCTTTATCAAGAGATGCATTAAGAAATTGACCCTTGTTGTAATACTGGTCCATTACTTTTCCCGAGCAGGGAACACGATTAACGTGGACATTGAACACATTCATAAAAATGCTTATTTTGAGCACCTCAGCATTGAGAAACCGATCCTCTTTAACCACGTCGGCAAAGACGACTTTACCATCTGCCGGTGATACCACCAGATCTTCCCCTTGAGGAATTGTCCGATCAGGATTGCGGAAAAAATAGACGGTAAACAGCGTCAGAGCTAAAAAAAGAACCGTCACCAAGCTCCAATCCAACAGTGCAACGACCAAGGTAATAAAAGCAAAAAGGCCAATAAAGGGGTACCCTTCAACGGCCACAGGCTGGTTCTGATTACGCATATTCTTCACCTTACTGAAGCGGTGGCAACAACGCCCTGCTTTCAGGATTTAGCAGGGCGGACAAATTGTATGAAACGCAGCCACAACGGCTACCATAAACAACTCTTTTATTCCACGTTTGATATACCATAGAACGTAATGTAAAAAAATATTTCTTTATCAGGAGCCTGTCGGACTTGGCGGATCGCAGCAGATTCGTGTAAAATCCGACAGCCTCCTGGCTGTTCAGCTAATCAATATTCTTCCAAACTTTGGCGCCACGTCCCACAACAACGGGACCGGAACGTACCAGCTCTTTCAATCCAAGTGGTCGCAGCAACTCAATAAAGGCATTCAGCTTTTCCGGTGCTCCGGTTAATTCCAGAGAATAGGAACGAGGTGAAACATCGACCACCTTGGCGCGAAAGATATCAGCAACACGTAAAATTTCGGCACGGGTCTCGGCTTCTGCGGTTACCTTGACCAACAACATTTCACGTTCAACATAATCCTGATCGGTAAAATCGATCACCTTGATGACATCGATCAATTTATTAAGCTGTTTGCTAATCTGCTCAAGGATCTTGTCATCCCCTCTGGTGACAATGGTCATCCGAGAAATACTCGGATCTAATGTCGGAGCAACGGAAAGACTGTCAATATTAAACCCGCGGCCGGAAAACAAGCCTGCAACCCTGGGCAGTACGCCAAATTCATTTTCTACTAAAACGGATATGGTATGGGTGTGCTTCATGCAAAGATCTCCTTGGCGGCTGTCGAGAGATGACCAGCCGCCTTAATCTATAAGACATTCAATTCTACCTGTATTTCAATTCAATCAGGAGGCGAGAACCATTTCGTTAAGACCCGCCCCGGCAGGAACCATCGGCAGGACGTTCTCTTCTCGAGAGACCTTGAACTCCATGATAACGGGTCCCGGCGTCTCCAGCCCCTTCTTGAGTACCGCTTCAACATCTTCAACCTTGGTCGCCTGAAGCCCTGTCGCCCCGTAGGCTTCGGCCAGCTTGATAAAGTCGATCGGCAACTCCATACAGGTCTGGCTATAGCGCTTATCAAAGAACAACTGCTGCCACTGTCGCACCATACCGAGGAAGTTATTGTTCAAGATAACGATTTTAACCGGCAGACGGTACTGCACCAGCGTAGCCAATTCCTGAGAATTCATCTGGAATGAACCATCACCGGAAATGTCGATTACCTGCCGCCCAGGAAATGCCGCCTGAGCTCCCACTGCTGCCGGCAATCCATAACCCATCGTTCCCAGGCCACCTGAAGTAACAAAGGTTCGTGGTTGAGTGAAATCGTAGAATTGTGCCGTCCACATCTGATGCTGACCAACTTCGGTGGCAATAATGGCATCATCATCAGTCAACTCACACAGTTTCTCGATCACGTACTGCGGTTTGATGGTCGACTTTGTCTGTTTGTAACTCATGGGATGCTGCTCTTTCCACGCCTCAACCTGGTCACGCCAAGGCTGGCTGGCCTCGACACTGCTCTCCAGCGCCTCTGTCTCACTGGTCAGCTTTTCAATCAAACGCGGCAGCACATCCTGCAACATACCGACAACCGGTAGATCAACGCGAACATTCTTCTTGATCGATGTCGGATCGACATCGACATGGATA
This sequence comes from Desulfuromonas sp., assembly GCA_021162745.1. Classification (GTDB taxonomy): domain Bacteria; phylum Desulfobacterota; class Desulfuromonadia; order Desulfuromonadales; family Desulfuromonadaceae; genus Desulfuromonas. The sequence continues at coordinate 24,108 of JAGGYC010000110.1, forward strand.
ATCTTGGCATGGGGAGCAAACGTAGCGATTTTGCCGGTAACCCGGTCATCAAAGCGTGCGCCCAGGGCAATCAACAGATCTGAATCAGTGACCGCCATATTGGCATAGAAGGTTCCATGCATTCCCAGCATACCCATCGACAACGGGTGGGTTTTAGGAAAGCTGGACATCCCCATCAGTGTTGTCGTTACCGGCGCCTGCGTTACCTCAACAAAAGCCAACAGATCCTCGGAAACATCCGACAATGTCGCGCCGCCACCAACATAGATCACCGGCTTGCGAGCCGCGAGGATCATCTTCACGGCCTTGTCCAACTGACGCGGGTTAGCGGAAATTGTCGGCTTGTAGCCACGCAGTTCAACGGTTTCAGGATATTCAAACAGAGCTGTGTCAACCTGAACATCCTTAGGCAGATCGACCAAAACAGGACCGGGACGACCGGTACGGGCGATGTAAAAGGCTTGTTTCATAATACGCGCCAGGTCTTTAACATCACGCACCAGATAATTATGCTTGGTGATCGGACGGGTAATACCGATCATATCCGCTTCCTGGAAGGCATCATTGCCGATCAGGGGCGTCGGTACCTGACCGGAAATAATGACCATCGGAATCGAATCCATGTAGGCCGTAGCAATACCGGTAACGGTGTTTGTCGCACCGGGACCACTGGTGGCAATGGCCACCCCCACTTTACCGGTCACACGGGCATAGGCATCAGCAGCATGAACGGCAGCTTGTTCATGGCGATTGAGAATGTGATGAATGGGTGAATCCATCAAATCATCATAAATATTGATAACCGTTCCACCGGGATAGCCAAAAACGGTATCAACCCCTTCTAAACGAAGGCATTCGAGTAATATCTGAGATCCTGTCTTTTTCACTGTATATCCTCCTCCTCCAGCAATGGCTGGATTGAGCGTCAACGCTCATCACGCTTAAGTAAACATATAAAAACAGATCAAGCTTATTTTTTCAACTGCTCCAGATCGCGAACGGCGCCACGCGCTGCACTGGTGGTTGTTGCAGCATAAGACTGCAATGCCCGACTCACCTCACGTTGACGATTTTGAGGCAACCAGGCCTTATCCCCCTTGGCCAACATCGCCTGACGTCTTTGTTCAAAAACATCATCGCTCAAATCAACTCGAATCAACCGGTTCGGAATATCGATATCGACCAGGTCACCGTTTTCAACCAATGCCATCGGGCCACCCTCGGCAGATTCAGGCGACACATGACCGATAGATAATCCTGAAGTCCCCCCGGAAAAACGCCCGTCAGTCACCAGAGCACAGCTTTTACCCAGCCCTTTAGACTTGAGATAGCTTGTCGGATAAAGCATCTCCTGCATGCCAGGCCCCCCTTTAGGCCCCTCATAGCGGATAATCACCACATCCCCAGCCTTAACCTGATCGGCGAGAATTCCGTGAATCGCTTCGTCCTGACTTTCAAAAATACACGCTGGACCACTGAAAACCAGATTCGAGTCATCGACGCCTGCGGTTTTAACAATACTCCCTTCCGGAGCCAGATTACCGTAGAGAACAGCTAAACCGCCATCAGCACTGTAAGCATGATCAATGGCCCGGATACACCCCTTTTCACGATCAAGGTCAAGACCCTGCCACAGACTTTGCTGGGCAAAGGCTTCCAAGCAGTGCTTGCGCCCCGGAGCGGCAAGGTAGCGGTGCTCAGCCTGAGTGGATTTTGTCGTCACCACATCCCATTGGCCAATCGCTGCCCCCATAGTGGAAGAATGTAC
>JAGGYC010000041.1 GCA_021162745.1 Desulfuromonas sp.
AAAACCGGTCTCGCTCCCCGTGCTTTGTTATCTCCGCACGACAGACCGCAACTACCTGTCCAATCAGCAATTGACAGGGCAAGCTCCTTTCAGCTTGCGAGAATGACCGAGCTTGGCTCGGCGCACCTGATAAAATCGGATAAAGTCCGATGTGAAAACCTAAAATAATAACGCTCAGGGTATAAAACCTTTAAACTATCAGATTTAATCAGATTGTATCTGCGGCGAAAAGATTTTGGTTTTGATCTTGTCCGCGTTAATCGGCGTAATCTGTGGCCATTTGTTTTTAGCCGCTGATTTCACGGATTATATAGCACCCCAAACAGTCAAGACTGTCGAGACCAATCTCCAACAACGCGTCGCCATCACCTCACTGCTGGCGGCATCGTGATCGTCGATCACGGCGTGATCGACATAGCCATGACGATAGAGCAGTTCATAGGCATAGACCTTGATATTACGATCAAAAATCGGCTGTCGTCCGATAAATACATCTTGCATAGGCTTAATACTCCTCACCGCTGAGAGAATAAATGACGTTTTAGCGTTCTTCAACCTCCTGATCAGCGCCAGGTGGTTTCACGCAGATAGATGATTTTTTCACTACCCTTATAGATACCGAAGGTCGCACGCGCTTTTGGATTATCGTTGGTTCCGTCACCATCCCAGTCAAACTGCAACCAGGGAGCAGTTGATGCTAAATTGAACGTTATATCGACACTACCGTCCAAAAGGCCATCGTCTCCACCCGTGGGAGGGTTCAACCCCAAATCATCGCCAATCCCGAAAGATAACGTGTCATTTAACGCATCGTTATCTAAAAGCTTGGTCTGGTCCAGTTCATCTGCTTCTAAATTCCCCTGATAGTTACTGAAAGGTAGAATGTTGGTCAAAGAATATGCTGTGCAGTTATCCAAACTATTCAACACAAAGTCTGAGCCATTGTAATATTCAGTACGTATCGGAAGGGAAAGGAGCAGAGTTTCCGGTCCATAGACGTTGTCCAGCACCATGCGACCATAGCGGATATTTATTCCGGTCGGAATAAACTCCTTGGTCAAATCCGTCGCCACAATCCCGTCGCTATCCTGCACTCCTGTCACGCTAAGGTAAATATCACTGGTAAAAGGCGCAACCATCGCATTGGCTTCCCGGGTATAAACAAATTGATCCGCCCCCAGAGTAAAATCGAGGGTTCCATTATTATTGGCTGTCAGGTCCGCGGTTTCAAGCATCCAGGTCAGGTTCAGCAGGGTTGTCGCATCCGATCCCAGCGTGTGAGTCACAGCGTGCATTAAGACCTGGCTCCCGGGATCGGTCAGCTTGACGAAATCGCCGAGATAGTTGAGCGTTGTAACGCCCGTGCTGTTTTTCGCGGTTATCTTCATTTGCGGAACATTTGTCGGACTATAACTGAAAGATTGGCCCGTATAGGTAAAACCTCCACAGCTATTTTCAAATTCCCCATGTTGCACCACGGTGGTGGAAAAATAGTCGGGCGTAAAGCGACCAAAATCAGCACTTGTGCCGCTAATCGTATAACCAAAATAATCCGAACCTGTTGCTAAAATCTCGATCACGCCAACCTCTGTAAAGGTTTGATCAATACTGGATTGACCATCGACAAAATCAAGTTGATTCACCCCCAACGAACCGGAAGAACCTCCGATCGGTGCAATCAGAGTATGTGTTAAATCAACACCGCTAGCCTGATAATTTGGGGTAGGCGTTCCATTACCGCAAACAGCATCAACCGTCAGATTAAAAGAATCCCCAGCTTTGACAAACACTGAGCTCTCGAAACCCGCACTGCCATCCCAATCCGGAGTTATAGAACTAAACTCAAAACGGGCGGGATAAAACACAACACTGTCCTGTCCTGTCAGACTGGTCACACCATCATCATACGCCACATGGATATTCAAACGACCAGCATCAACATATTTCAGGGAGATACTCTCCGATACCGCATCATTGCCAAATAACAGGGGCAACGAGCTGTGTTCGTTTTCATCAATCTCCGCTCCATTGACAATGAGGCGAGTATTACTGTCATTAGCGGCAGGCTCAGCGTATTCAAACCAGAGAGAGACATTTTTAGTGGTCGAGCCAAAGGCTGGCACGCAGCTTCCGGTAGCCGGGTCAGTCGCCACGGCAGCAAGTTGTGCGGTTGTCGTTAAACATGAAGGAGAGTCGGTAAAATCAAAGACAAAACCGCTATTAGAAAACTGCAAGGTACAGTCATTCAAGGTGCCATTTTCGATACAGACGGCAGTTTCGCCGCTGAGACCAATAGTGACTTCCTCCACCTGCGAATCGAACAATTGTACGCTGGTCGAGCCGCTAAAGGTTACCGATTCCGGCGACCAACTGCCATTGTTGGTCACGGTTAAGACCACCGAGCTTTGAATATCGGCAAGATCATCAACCGGACAGGGAACGGTCGCTGTGGTACAGGCTTTAATTATGACGGTTTCCGGCGCACAGGTCAGCCCCTGACCATCGTGATGGAGTTCATAATGGTCAACCCCGCCCACCAGCGGGTCTCCATCATTGCTGTCGCCTTCAGTGGGCTCACCCGTCGCTCCTGTCCCTGTCAGCTCTGACCAGGTGCCTGTGCCGTCCGGTGATCGAAAAATACCTTTAGGGGCGGAAAGTGTCGTATAGAAGTTGTCGTCATCGGTGAGAATGGGACACTCTGTGGGAAACTGTTCGACACCACCATTAATTGATAAATAATCGACCGGATTGCCAAAACCATCCAACAACAGAATGTCTGTTTCTTTACTTTGGTTAAGAGATATCTCGATACCATAAATAACCAACCAGCTGCCGTTCATATGAACGCCATCTGACAACTTATATCTGACACAACCTTTTTTGTTACAAACCCTGAGGTTGTAGCCGCTCCAGTCCAAACTCTCATCAAGAATTTTGACCTCTATCCAGCTGTCACCAAGGCTATAGACTTCATTTATCGTCGCAGTATCCATGGCCGTCGGACATGCAGCCGAAAGGTGGGTAGCCGTCATAAAAAGCATCGACAATGAAATGACCAGCCACAACAGGGTCGCCTTTTTAATGCGGCACATAAGCGGTCACCTCCAGGGTGCGAGAGACATAATCCGGGCTGCCGAACGGAGTTGCCGTCGGCACGGCAACAGCAGTCAGATCATAGACGGTATAGGTAAGCACGCCCTCAGTGAAATCATTCTGCCCACAGCTGACCGTAACGCGAAAACCCTCGGCACTGTCAAAACTTCCAGCGCAGCCGACTCCCGTGGTTGCTCGCGCCAAGCCCCATTCCAGGCCACTGCGCGCAGCGTGATAAGCACGGGTCTGCTGCAATGCCTGCACCACGGTACTCTGCTGCACGGTGGACAAGGTCACCATGTAGGTACCGAGCAGCGCCAACACCACCAGCACAAATAGGGCCTGGACGATGGTAAAACCGCGCTGATTTTTGACTGTCTTGACCATTTCTAAACCCTACGGTGAATTATCGACATGGACCTGGTGCAACAGGGTGATCCGTTCCCCTTCGCGTTCCAATGCCAGCTGCAACGTGACCAGACCGCCGCGCTGGGCGCTGCCAGCTGCATAACTGAACGCGCTGTCGGCCAGCACGATATGCTGAGCCACGAGGACACCACCACTCAGTGAGGCAACAGGGGTTATCGAGGTTGCATTGGAAGGATAATCAGCATGGCGGCACAACTCGCCGTCGCCATCACCGTCATCGTCGCTGATAACATAACAAACCGGCTCATCTGCAATAAAAAAGCGTTGATAGTTTGATTGAAGCAAAAACTGCTTTGCCGCCGTCAATTTCAGCTTATTCGCCGAGGAATTGGCTTTATCCACGCCGACGCAGTTATCTCCACTGTAGATATTATTTTCTCCGGTGGCACTAAGATTATAAACCACCACTTTGTCGCCGGTTTGCACCTCGCCGAAATGCTGCAAGCCCCCCGGCACATCAAAACTGCTGTCCGCGGCAAGAAAATCGAGGGGATCACCGCTACCGTCGGACGCCAGCTTGAGCCGATAACGACCGCCATCAACGGCATAATACAGCTCCAGCCGCTTGCCATCACTGCTGATGCGCACACTGTTTGGCACTGCCGCCCGGATATCACGCTGCATGCGGCGCAAACTCATCTCGGCCTGATCCACCAGTTCGGTGCGCCGTGCCATATCGATATAACTCTGCACCGGACGCGAGATCAGCATCCCACCCATGGGCGCCAGAATACCGATGATCACGATCACCACGATCAGCTCAATCAGGGTAAAGCCTGTAGAGGAATACCTTATGCGATCATTCATAGCTCGCTCCGTGATCCCCATCAGTAGTTTGCCCGATAGCCGACGAGAGACAGATCAACGACGGGTAGCTGTTGCACCTGCACCTCAATCTTCTTGGCAGGCACCTGCGCGTCCCCCGGACCCAGCACATCATCTGTCACAGTCACGCGCACGGCATAACCTTCCAAGCCACCGATAGCACCGCCATTCTGGTCATGGGCACCACTATCCACCAGACCACTATAATCATCGACATTATCAAATGTGGCGCGGCTTTCACCGCTGTTGGTGCCATCGGGATCGGCATAAGATTGCAGCTGAATCTCTTCAAGATAGGCTTCAGCAATCGCCAGCGCCTGATGTTGGATCACCGGATCGGCACTATGGGAAACGGTATAGTTCATCACCATCATGACACCCGATACGGCAATACTGATGATCACCATCGCCACCACCAGTTCCACCAACGTCACGCCACGCTCATTCCTTTTAGCTGTTCGCTGCTTGATCATGGCTCAACGCACCCCGTCTCTCCCCACACCGTAATGCCTAAACCGGCAACATTGGCAAAATCAGTGACATTGTAGGCCGCTGAACGCGCCCGGCCCAGGGCATCAAAAATCAGTACATTGGCGGTTAAGGTCGTTGGAGAAGTTGTAGAACTAAAGGGATCACCCGCCGGATGGATGACGGGTGAATTTAGATTGTTGTTTGTCCCGCAATCACCAACAGCACTGTGTTCATTCAGCACATAACCGCTCGCGGTAATATCAACCCGCACATCGCAACCACTGGCCACCGCTCGCTTATGGGCAAAGCGCAAAGCGGTAATCAGCTCATCGCGAAAACCGCGCTCATCAAAGGATTGGGAATCAAAAAATCGCGGCAAGGCAACCGCAGAGAGGATACCAAGAACAATAATCACAACCACCAGTTCAACAAGGGTGAAACCTTTTTGTTGGGTGCAGGCTCTGAACATCATTCATAGCTCCGGTGAGGGGGAAAAGGAGATGAATCAGGGCAATGGAACAGTCAAATACTGGAGGTGCTCATGGCGAACACCTCCAGCATCCGAGATTTAATAATTCCAAGTGTAATTATCGACGGGCGACAATACCAGACCGGCGGTGTCGCCTGCCCCATCAACGATACCATCTTCATCAACGCGCACGATGTGAAAACGGATCCTCTTCGGGCTGGTGCCGCTGCCGCCGTTGATCACATCATCGTTTTTAAACACATAGACCAGTTCATGATTTTCGGCATCATCGTACCAGGCACCACGATTGGAACTATCGGAGATGACACCCAGATAGGCTTCGGGCTTTTCGATCAGCAGATCGTCCATGGGATAGAGACGATCGGCATCATTGGCACCATTATAGGTCCACTTGGTCATGTCATCGCCGTTGATAATCCCCTGAGCCATGCGCAACGATAAGGCACTGCGCAGGTTGCCCAGCACCCCCTTGACCGACGACGCCTCGGCCTGCTTGGTCACCTCAATAAACTTGGGCACCGCCACGGCAGCCAACAGTGACAACACCACCAGCACTACCACCAGTTCGATGAGGGTAAAACCTTTTTGATTACGCATGATGGTTCCTTTTATGAAAAATCAAAGCAAGGTGGGCAGTACCCACCCTACGTGGCTAATTAACAACAGAAATAACCGGTGGTACTGTCGCCGAAGTTGCTTCTTTATAAGTAAATGAATAGGATCCATTTGTTATTGTCATAGTCGCGTTAGTGCCACTATCATCAGACACAGTGAACGACTCATCCAAGCCTGCCATTTCAGCAATTGTATCGTTGGTGTCAGCATCATCGGCGCTGGGATAGCCATTTATAATATCAATAACTACACCTTCTGCGATAATCGTTGCAGGCTTTCCTTTCACCAACCAAGTGGCATGCGCCAGAGCTGAAGCCGCCTTGACTGCACCACGTGCCCCCTCGACGGTCGATTTTTCAGCTTCACTACTCAAGTCCACAAACTTCGGCAGTGCTACCGCCGCCAGAATCCCAAGAATCACGATCACCACGATCAACTCGATGAGGGTAAAACCTTTTTGATTGTTCATTTGTTTCTCCTTGTGTTTGGTAAATATAAGGCTAAGTTAAATATCCATTCAGAATTCATAATTGCGTCTTCTCCAGCCGCACGCCGCTGAACACCTTGAGCGGCGAACGTCCTTTCTGTTTCTTATCGGCCCATACCGCCACCAGCTTAAATTCCAGCTGGTGAATCGGTTGTTTCATCTGCGATCCAAATACTTCCGGCCATTTGGTACGATAGCACAAAGCCTGACTCTTTTGGTTGTAATACCAGATCCCGCCGGGGAATTCGGGTTCCAGCCACCCTTTCACCTCACCCCGGTAACCGGAGGGCGGCTGATCAAGCAACAACATCGGGTTGCTGCCCACCAACGCTTCGATACGCTGGATACCATCGCTGTAGACCAAAGCATTAGACAGCTTGAGACTCAAGGCACTGCGGATGGAGCTGGTCACCAGATCCACCTCAGCACGTTCGGCTTCAGCCTGAAAGCGCAGCAAGCGTGGTGCCATCACCGCCAGCAACACCACCACAATCAGCAGCGCCACGGCAATTTCAGGTTTGGTAAAACCTTTGTTTGTTTTCATGCGACAAAACCTATAAAACCATTCTCGCGCCAAGAGGCCAAGGCCGCCAAGTTAACATCAAAACCTTAAAACCAGCGTTAGGTTCTAAACCAGTAACATAGATTTTGACTTGGCTTTTCTTTGCGTTCTTTGCGCGAGAACTGGGTGGTTAACGCATAATACTGCTCATATTCCACATGGGCAGGAATACGCCCAGGGCCAGCACCAGCACCATGCCACCGATGATTACGATCAAAATCGGCTCAATAGCACTGGTGAGGTTTTTCAGCTCGTATTCCACCTCACGCTCATAGAAACCAGCTACCTCCAGCAACATACTGTCCACCGAACCGGTTTCTTCACCCACCGCCAGCATCTGCAACACCAGCGGTGTAAAGATCTCCAGCGATGCAGCGCTGCGAGTCAAGGTTTCGCCGCGCTCCAGCAGGTTGCGCATCTCGTCGAGTTTTTTCCCCAGAAAGCGGTTGTCAATAGCCCGTGCCGTATAACCCAGCGCCTGTACCAGCGGCACGCCACTACCGAAGCCCATGGCAAAGGAGCGGGCAAATCGGGCCAAAGTGGCCCGCATGAGGATCGAACCCACCACGGGCAAGCGTAGCTTATAGCAATCCCAGCGGTATGCACCGTTCTCGGTTTGTAGATATTTTCGCCCGGCAATAAAAACCAGGATCAACGCCACCAGAATATGGGGCCAGAATTCCACCGAAAACTTCGAGATCCCCATAATAATCCGTGTCGGCAGCGGCAATTCAGCGCCCATGCCGGCAAACACCTTTTCAAAGGTGGGGATGACAAACAGGCTCAGTATCGCCATGGCAACACTGATGGCGACGATGACAAAGGTCGGATAACGCATGGCAGCCTTGATCCGCTCACGGGTCAGTTTTTCAAACTCCAGATAATTGGCCAACTGCTCGAACGACTCTTCCAGGTTACCGCTGCTTTCGCCCACCTGAACCATGCGAGTCATCAGGTTGGAAAACACTGTCGGATACGCCGCCATGGCCCCGGACAGATCGCGCCCCGCTTCAAGATTTTCCGCCACGCCGCGCAGAGCTTTGCTCAGCGCCGGGTTCTGGGACGATTCGATCAGGCCATGCAACGAGCGCATCATCGGCACCCCGGCACGGGTCAGGGCAAACATCTGCCGACAAAACAAAATCAGGTCATCAAGACCAACCTTTTTATCCAGCCGCTTGAATTCGAAAGAGAGGCTTTTTTTCTCCTTAGCGGCAGATTGACTGCCCGGCTTGATACTGATAGGGATCAGTCCATTCTCGGCCAGTTGACTAGCCACGGCCTCAGCTGTTGCCATCTCCAAATCACCAGAGACCTGTTCGCCACCCGGATGGCGAGCTGTATAGGAAAATTGCGGCATAATTTAGTGCGCCCCATCCACCTGTTCAAGTTCCAATTCATCTACCTGTCCAGCCACCCGCACCACCTCTTCCATGGTGGTCACTCCCTGCTGGGCGTATTCAAGGGCGCAATCGGCCAAGGTAGTAAAATCTTCCTGTAGCTGAGCAGCACGGGCAAATCCGGCACTGTCGTTACGCCGCAGCGCATCGGCCAGGGGTGCGTCGATCTCCAACAGCTCAAAGATGCCGATCCGACCGTGATAACCGGTATTGCCGCACTGACTGCAGCCACGTCCACGCTTATAGATTGTCGAATTCTCTTCCTCGCCAGCAGCATTTTTCAACCAGCTGCGTTGCTGGGCATCCAACGGATCATCTTCGCTACAACTGGAACAAATACGTCGTACCAGGCGCTGGGCCAACACCGCCTGTAGTGAGCTGGCTACCACGTAACCTTCGGCACCCATATCGAGCAGGCGCAGGGCGGTGCTGATGGCATCGTTGGTATGCAGGGTGGACAGCACCAGGTGACCGGTCATGGCGGCGCGCAGACCGATCTCTGCCGTTTCTTTATCGCGCATCTCGCCGACCATCACCACATCAGGGTCTTGACGCAGGGCGGTGCGCAACACACCGGCGAAGGTCAAACCGACCTTGGTATTGACCTGCACCTGATTGATACGCGGCAGACGGTATTCCACCGGATCTTCGACGGTGATGATCTTCTTTTCCGGGCTGTTCATCTCATTGAGAGCGCCGTAGAGGGTGGTGGTTTTACCACTGCCCGTGGGGCCGGTAACCAGCACGAGGCCATGGGGCTGATGGATAAAGCGGCGGAAACGGGCCAGAATATGCGCAGGCATACCGATATGATCAAGTTTGAGCAGCCCTCCGGACTGATCGAGCAGACGCATAACCACCGATTCACCATATTGCAACGGCATGGTGGATAGACGGATATCGATACTCTTACCTTTGACGCGGATATTAAAGCGACCATCCTGCGGCAGACGACGCTCGGAGATATCCAGGCCACTCATCAGCTTCAGGCGAGACACCAGGGCCCCGGCAATCCGCTTCTCTTTCATCACCTGCTCATGCAGCACGCCATCAATCCGCTGGCGGATACGCAGCACCGTCTCGTCGGGTTCGATATGGATATCGGAGGCACCGACCTGAACGGCATCCTCAAACAGCGTCTTCAACAGACGGACAACCGGTGCATCTTCCAGTTGACTGTCGGGCAACAGTTCGGTGAGGTTAAAGTCGGTTTGCGCCAGCTCCTCACCAAGCTCTTCGGCAATATTTTCAATTTCATCGGTGCGCCGATAGACATTATCCAGCGAACGCAGTAGATCCGATTCACGAACAACAGCCGGTATAATCGACTCACCAAGCAAGGATTCCAGCTTATCGAGGGCAAATATATCGGTAGGATCCGCCATCCCCACCAGTAGTCCGGAAGCTTCACGAGTCAGGGCGACAACACGGAAACGCCGCGCCAAGGTCTCAGGAATAACCTTGACCAACTGAAGATCAAATTTAAACAGCCGCAGGTCAACCAACGGCACCTGTAACTGACGCGACAGAAATTCCAGCAGGCGATCTTCACTGATAAACTGCAGTTCAATGAGGGTATGACCCAGCTTGCGACCACTGCTCTTCTGGGCCTGCAGAGCCTGCATCAGCTGCTCCTCGCTGATAATCCCTTCTGAGACCAGCAAGTCACCTATGCGAATTTTTTTACGAACCACCATCGCTATCTGCTCTCTCGTAACCGGCCTAATTGCTCGGCCGCATACTGTTGTAATCTAATGGACAGGCCACCTGTGGCCAATGCCTGTTCAAAATAACGGATCGCCTGTGAGCGGTGACCGAGTTGCGCTTCGCTGACCGCCCAACCAAGCCACCATTCGCCGTGCCGGGGAAAACCCGTACATAACGCTTGATAGCGTTGCGCCGCCTGTTGATAGTCGCCGACTTTCTGCAACAGTACCGCTTGCAACGCATAGTAATCGGGGGTACCGGAAAGTGTCGGTGCCGACTGTTGGTGCAACAGGGTCAAGGCCTGTTCGGTCTGTCCGGTTTCAGCCAATAAACGTGCTTCAAGCATCAACCACGATAATTGCTCCTGTTGCCCGGAGTTCTGCTGTCGACCCTGCTCGGCCACATCAATCGCCTGCGACAGCCGTTGCTGCTGCACCAGAACGGTCACCAGCTCACGCCGCACGACTGCGCTCTGCTCGTCGAGGGTCAACAGTTGCTGCAACAACTGCTGAGCGTCAACCCATCGTCCCTGCTGGCGGGCCAGTGTAGCCTGCTTCTGCAGTCGAACCCATTGCTGTTTCACCGTCGTCAACGGCTGCTTCACCGCGACCACCGCAGGAGCTAACGGTGCATGCTCGATAACATCGGCTTGAACAACGGCGCTGTCATTAAGCTGTTTAGAAGCCACGGCTTCGAGCTCAACAGTCTGCTGTTCGGCCACAGCTGGTGACCGCTCGGTTTGCGGCACGACTATCGCCTGCAACACCAGCCGCCAACCATGGCCACTATCGGCAGGCAAGACAAACTGCTGCCAGGTCATCTCCTGAGTCGTATTCAGCAACAGCAGATTCGCTTTTTCGCTGGCCACAACACTCAAACCATCGATCAACGTCCCCAAGTTGTGCGACAGAGAGACACTAATATCGGCATTGATCTGCAGCTGTAACTGACGCGCGCTGGATGATGCCAAGCGTATAACAGTGGCCTGCCGGTTAAACTCCAGCACCAGTCGCAGCTGAGACGACTCCTCGCTCAACCGGCTTGCAACCAGCACGACGGGATCGGACGGGATCGTGACCGGTTCCGGTTCGACACCCGGTTCAGCCAACGGCTCAACGGCTAGTTCCGGTTTAAGTAACGCGCCGGTTTTAAGACTGATCGTCTGACCCAGCAATTGGCCGGACCACCAGTAAACAGATCCTGCCACCATGGTAATAACAACCACGCCGACCAACCACGGCAATAGCCTCAACTTCTTAGCGCCGGTTCCCGCTGACACCGCCGTTACCGCAGCAACCTGCGGTTTTTCATGTTGACGGCGCTGTTCCAGGTCTTTGAGCATCTGATTGATCAGACTCATCACATCCACCCACTGAAGAAACGACCGACAATAAAACTTGCGATACACAGACCGGATACCGCCAACACCCCCCACAACGACAAGGAGGCCCACCAGCGGACGCTCACCCCTTCGGTATCAGCAATAGCCGCCCGCACCTGACGCACACCCACCTGCTGTTCCCCCCGACCATAACTGGCCAGCAGCGCTTTATGGGCGAGGATATTGATCAAGCGTGGAATCCCCTCGGAGCCGTGAAAGAGCAAACGCTGAGCCCGACGGGAAAACAACGGTGTCCCACGATAACCCGCCATCTGTAAGCGATGCTCCAGATAACCGCTAAAACCGTGATAATTGAGAGACTGCAAGCGGTAAGAAAACCCAATGCGCTGGCGCAACTGACGCAATGAGCGCTGAGACAGGCGTTCATCGAGTTCCGGCTGGCCAAATAGCACCAATTGCAATAATTTACGTTTTTCCGTCTCGACATTGCTCAACAGACGCAGCGCCTCCAGGGTCTGGGTCGGCATGGTCTGCGCCTCGTCAACACAGACCACCACGCGCTTATCGTCATCATGCAACTCGATGAGACGACGGTTCAAGCGATCGAGCAAATCGGGCACGGCGCTGTCATTTTCTGCATCAATACCCAATTCTTTGGCCACCGCCCGATAAAGTTGCTGCGGTTCCATGAGCGGATTGGGGAGAAAAACACTCACCATATCGACAGGCAGATCATTGAGCAACTTGCGACACATCAGGGTCTTGCCGGTACCCACTTCGCCGACAATTTTGACAATGCCCTCACCGCTTTCCAGGGCCACCAGCACGACGTTAAACGCTTCCTGACAACTGGTATAGTTGTAATAATAGCCCGTGTCTGGAGTTAGAGAAAAAGGGTTGTCTGTTAACCTGAAGTGTTCCAGGTACATGGCGACTCCGTTGTCGGTGGTGGTTGCGTGCTAGAGCAGTTGTTGTATCCGCTGACGGGTAGATTCAACATCACGATTCCAGTCGCCATCCTGCTTGACCACCTGCGGTTTGAGCAGAATAATCAGCTCGCTTTTGCGCGTGCTATCCTTCTGGTGGCGGAACAAACCACCAATGCCCGGCAGATCACCGAGCAGTGGAACCCCTGCCGTATCACGACGTTCGGAGTTTTTCATCAAGCCACCGATCACGATCACCTGACCGCTGCGCGCCTCGACGATGGTATCGGATTCTCGCACGCTGCTGAACGCCAGCGGCAACGACTGGGCCTGTCCGGCCACGGTGATCACCTTGGTCTGATCCACCACTTCACTGACCGTCGGATGGACATGCAGCGTCACCCGGCCGGCAGCACTGATCTGCGGGGTAACAT
>JAGGYC010000056.1 GCA_021162745.1 Desulfuromonas sp.
GGGAGTGTTTCGATCGACTTGGCGGAATGTATCGCTCATGTTTTTTCACTTTCGCAGGGATTTTCAATACCCGGCGATTTTAACATTTTTTGGGCGAAAAGTCCGACAAACTGCTAGAGCGCCGCAAAATGATGCAGACATGGGCCGATTATCTTGATGGGTTAAAAGCTGGGGCAAAGGTGATTCCTCTGCACAAGGTTAAGGGATAATGTATAGAACCAATTTTTAGAATGATCGAAAATACACCCTGGGGTACACTGTCTACTACTTAGCACTAATCCCTACCTGAAGGACGCCACCTCACGAGAGCGTGCCCCGCTCCACACTGTCGAGAGTTTCTCTGCCATAGATGGATCCGGGTCAAGCGCGATGCAGCAAAATATTCTTCCTTTCGCTAACCCGCTGTCAATCAATCAGCTTGCGATCTTCCTCCAGGCCGTCAAGCACCTCCATCAGCCGCCGCTTGGCTTTATGCTTAACACGCAATGTCATGATCAACGTTTTCCATTCGGCAAGCCGACCTGTCTGCTCATAAACCTTATGCATCTGACGCAGATATCTGGCCGCCTCGATATAAGCCTTCGGCTTAACCTGCGCAATCAAGCCTTCGGCGATTGATTGCCAGATCGACAGCGCCACATCCGGATGGCTGCGGACGACAGCTTTGGCCAACTGCTCATCGATATCCCAGCCCCAACGTCTGGTTTTGGCATGCTCGTGATAGATTGTAACCGCATCGTCAAAGCGTTCTTCAAGGATGGCAATCTCAATCAGCATCTCCCGGTTAGGGAAACTGACCAGTCGGATCTTTCCGTCGACCTCCGGCTTTTGGACCTCCGGTTCCGGAAGCGGCCAGGCATTCTTCCCTTTACCTCCGGCAACAGGCCGTCGACCGGTCTGGAGAAAATCGAGAACTCCTCTGCGCACTGCAGGCCAGACCTTGACCTTCTCCGCGGCCTCGCGCAGTTCAATATAAGAAGGCTCTGAAGATCGTTCAAAAAAATCCTCTGCCCGGTAAGTAGCGACAAGCTCAAAGTTCCCTTCTGCTTTCGCCAATTCCCTGAGCCTTTCCTGCAAATTGCTGGCGATACCAGGTGCATCAGCAATAGTCTTCTGGTAGCCCCGGATGCACCAGTTTCGTGCGCGGTCCTGCTCGCCGGTTTCAAGTAAAGCATTCACCAACAGATCGTAACTGCGGCAACGATCTGCTTCTTCTTCCAACAGCGGGATTACTTTCTGTGTTTCTCCACTGCTCGAATAGGCATTACGCAACCAGGTCATCACCCGTTCGCGACGATAGGTTGACGAACAACGTCCCGATTTCGGTTCCTCTATCTTTTTGAGCCATACTTCTAAAACCGCTGCCACTTCGCGCCAGTATTCCGGCGTGTAACGCGGGTCGTTCAGAACCGCATCCGCCCCGCCCAGCAGGTCATATTCGTCGTCAAGTTCATGCTCGACCAGCCACAGCAATTGCTCGGATGGCGGCAGCGAAGTTTGCGGAACCGCCCGCAGCACGATGGCAAGACAGGAGGAGATGGCCAGTGCGGTGTCTCCTTCATCGTTCGATTGTTCGACCTGCTCAACCCCGCGCTCCCAGAGTTCTTCGCCGAGTTCAAAAACTGCATCGGCGCGACCCTTGTCAAGCAACGCCTCCAGTTGTTCTTCAACATGCGAGTAGTCAGGCAGGTTCCCTTCATGCTTCCAGGGGTTGTACCAGGCATCTTCCGCCGTCAGATTGCGGATCTCTTTGCGCAGGGAGCGAACCAGTTGATCGACCTGCCCTGTTTCAAGCCGACCCCTGTCACGCAACCGTCTGGAAACTTCGGGAAAATCGAGGGCCAGCTCAACCAGCAAGCCCTGTAACTCATCACGGGATTTATCAGCCAGCAGCTTTTCAAGTTGGGGTGAACGTCCCTTCGACAGCCCAGCTAAAGACTCTTCATCCAGATCATAATTTTCATCCTCCTCCAACCAGTCATCATCTTCATCAAAGGCTTCCAGATAAAGATCATCATCCGGGTCTAACAGTGGAATGTCCCGATTCTGTTTCAACTGTTCGGCAGCAGCCAGCAGCACCGCAACTGCATGCTTGCAAGGGCCCCAATAATCATAGGGGCAGGTGCAGTCAGAATCAAAATCACCAGCGCCTTCATGTCTGACCGAAGTCGCATACTCATCGCTGCCGGACACCCAGGCGACCAGGGTACCGTCCTCGGTACGTGACAGCTGCGATACGCAGGACACATATTCCTTGCCGCGATTGTAAATCTTACTGCCAGCCCATTCGCGAAGGTCTTCAAGGGAAAGACCCTTCAGCATCTCTCGGATCGATTTCATCTTCATCACCATTCCCGCTTGCCGCGATCGTTCAAAGGGGTTGTCAGAATACTTTGCAACCTAGACTTCAAGATTAAAAATCGATGCCGCCCGTACCGCTTTTATCAATGCAGAGGAAACGACCTGATTATCTTTCTCAATCATCTGGCTGACCTTCTGTTATTCCGTAACAAACCCTTATCGTTGACATCACGTCTTCTACAGTAACGCCAATAATACCAATATTCTTCAACAGCTGCCGATCAGTATTAAGTTCAATTGCCTGGAGAAAGCTTGCAAGATCTCTCCGTATTGTTTCGGGCAATTCAATCCTCGTCTCCGGGGTAAAAAGATGGTACAGACGCAAAATATCTGTCCGATATTTATTGATATTTTTGCTATCGACCTTTCCACCAGCAGCTTTTCTTTGGGTTAAGTCCAGCCAAGCACGCGCTTTGAGGGGAATCAAGCACTCTTTACCAACGAGAGAAATCCCCTCAAGCTCTATTTTATGCTGATGAAGAAACTCATAATAGCCCTCCTCCATCAGGATCGCCGATAAACTGGAAACATCCTCGCCAATCGGTATCGGGGTCAAATGGCTTTCATCGGCAATTGTCAAAATATTTGTTTTGCGTGAAAAGAGCTCCAGCATCACAGGGTAACCCTGCTGCGAAGGGCGCTGGAACCGGTAGAAAACTTTTTCACCGGTACTTTTTTCCTGAAGCTCATAACCTCCTGCGTGAATAAAGTCCCAGAAAACGGCTCCAAATTCGGGGTCCAGGGCCTCCAAACAAAGAACAATATCGAGATCTTTAGTCGCACGAGGATCAAGTCCCGCATCGTTCAAAACAAGCCATGTTGCGGCCCCACCAATCAGAATATAACGATCTTGATACGCTGCAAAGTGGGCAGCAAATTCATCGAGACCTATAACCATAAAAATTTCTCCAGCATCTCTTCTAAAGCGATTTTAACCCGTTCATCTATTTCATCGATTAAACTCAGATAGAGAGAAAACGGGTCGACGCATTCGGCGGAAGCAAACAAGGCGGGATCATAACGCCAAAGCTGAACCAGACAGGTCCCTTCGTCTTCAACCGGAATTTCTTCAATATCTGCGGCTATTTTTTTCCAGTTTTTACGCCCCAAAGCATAAATCGGTTCTCGTGGAGAAGAGAGCATACTTTGTTGCGCCAATGCAGTTTCACCAGCAGCCACACGCATATTTTGTGGAAGCCCACGTTCTGCAATTCGCACGGTTTCACGGACCGGGTTGCGCATGTAAGGTAGGGCCTTCGCCCAAAGATGTTCCACAGATTCGGGGAACAGTAACCGTTCGCGCCCTTTACGTTCGACTGTGCCTATCTGGCTCGATTCTATCTCATCAAAAGCCCGGGACATCGTCATCGGCGTATAGTTCAGTCTTGCGGCTAATGCTTTTGGTGTGACTGGATTGCTAATCCCTCCAGTTAAAGCAAAAACCAAAACAGCTTGCGTGGCAGGACTGACAACCTCCACAGAAATCAGCTCGTTTTTCCCTCTTCTTGCCTGTATTGCTAAACCAAGAGCCGGCCAAAACATCTGCTGGCTTGGGACTACGAAGGAGATCTGACGTTCGACCAGACGCCGCCGGGTATAGCCAGGCAGCCCTTCGGCAATCAGACAATAGCCATCAAACTCTATGTCGGATGGAATGAGTTGTCGCAAGTGTTTTACAAATGCTGCAGGGCGAAAGCTGGTAGTATCCTTTATCAGAATCCCCCAAAAGCGACGTTTGCCGATAATGATTTTCCGTAAGACGTATTGCTGATTTAAGTATTGCGGCATGTTTCTGGACACAGCGGTCCCCCAGACGGCGGGCAGGCCAGCCACCTTCGCTATGTATTCAACAAATTGGTGGGATAAAGTTTCCATAGTTACCACTTTAATATTTTATTGCACGATAACATTTAAAAAGTTATTGTGCAATAAAATGTTATCTAACTGATTTTACTATATTTTATTGTAGAGTATTTTTCCTCAAGCGTCTAATGATGACCATTGATCCGGGCACAACAAGGACTTCAGGATTACAAACTGTAGCGGCACGGACTGCTTCTTGAGGGCGGCTCACTATTTCCATCAATCATCCAACGTTTTACCGGCAACACTACCCATCTTTACCGACGCTTTACCGACAGTCACATGCACAAAATCATCAAAGTCAACTCTGGAATTTTCTCCAGCAGCGATCAGGTCGAAGATTTCTTGTTTTTCATGCAATATCACCCTCTTGGACGAGCCTATAACAGGACAAAACACCTACTAGCAGACTGTCGGTCTTGACCAACCGCTGCGAATCATGACCAATGATTTTAATCATGGGAGTTAAAACTCGCAGGAATGTTCTGATTTTTACCCCTGCGAATAATTTTACGAGGCTATAACTCAA
>JAGGYC010000108.1 GCA_021162745.1 Desulfuromonas sp.
ATAAATAACCACGCCCCGCAGCCAAAGGTTGCGGGGCGTTTTTACATCTCATCCCCTCCGACAAGCCTCTCCACCATCATTACCCCCGCATCGTTATTCAATATTTATTGCCCTAATTCATTGCTGCCCCTCTGGTGAAACGGCGCAAATGCGCTAAACTTTAAAAAAATCACTCTTCTTTACAAGTCTAGAGGCAGCGATGGCAAGCTTACGGGAAAAGTCGACAACGACTCAGAATACACTCGATGACTCCACTGAACCCATTGAACACTGGGGCCAGGTGGTCGCCGTACGCGGCAGTGTCGTCGATCTCCATTTCGGCACCGACCTTCCCCCCATCTACACCCTGTTACACTGCCAAACCACCCCCCCCATCATCATGGAGGTACTTTCGCAACTCGATGACCAACAGGTGCGGGCCATGGCCCTGACCCCCACTCAGGGTCTGGCGCGCGGCACAGCTGTCAGCCATCAGAATACACCATTACAAACCCCGGTCGGTCGCGCCATCCTGTCACGGATGTTCGATGTCTTTGGACAGCCCATTGATCGCCAACCACCACCTGCCAACCTGGAATGGCGCAGCGTCCATCAATCGCCGCCGCCACTGGCACGTCGTTCCACCCGCTCGGAAACCTTCACCACCGGCATCAAAGCCATCGATGTCCTGATGCCGTTGGAACGCGGAGGCAAGACCGGACTGTTCGGTGGGGCCGGAGTCGGCAAAACCGTGCTGCTGACCGAGATGATTCACAACATGGCCGGCCAGCATAAGGGGGTCAGCTTGTTTTGCGGTATCGGCGAACGCTGCCGCGAGGGAGAAGAGCTGTATCGCGAAATGCAACAGGCCGGAGTGCTGGACAACATGGCCATGATCTTTGGCCAGATGAACGAACCACCTGGCTGCCGTTTTCGTGTCGGTCATGCCGCGTTGACCATGGCCGAGTATTTTCGCGATGATGAGCACCGCGATGTGCTGCTGCTGATCGACAACATCTTCCGCTTTATTCAGGCCGGTGCCGAAGTATCGGGCTTGATGGGACAGATGCCGTCACGCCTCGGCTATCAACCGACCATGGGTACCGAGCTGTCGCAACTGGAGGAGCGGATCGCCAACACCGACAGCGGCGCCATCACCTCAATTCAGGCGGTCTACGTGCCCGCCGACGATTTCACCGATCCGGCGGCGGTGCATACCTTTTCCCACCTCTCCGCCTCCATCGTGCTGTCGCGCAAGCGGGCCAGCGAAGGATTATTTCCGGCCATTGATCCGCTGCAATCGCATTCAAAGATGGCCACGCTGGCAATCATCGGCCCCCGTCATGACCGGATCGCCCGTAAGATCCGCCAGACCCTGGCCCAGTACGAGGAACTCAAAGATATCATCGCCATGCTTGGTCTGGAGCAACTGTCCCAGATCGATCGAGCCACCGTTTTCAAGGCGCGGCGTCTGGAGCGTTTTCTGACCCAGCCCTTTTTCACCACCGAACAGTTCAGCGGCCTCTCGGGCCGCCTGGTAGCGCTGGACGATGCGCTGGATGGCTGCGAGCAGATTCTGGACGGGGCGTTTGATCAATGCCCGGAGCAGGCGCTGTACATGGTCGGCACCATCGACGAGGCCCGAAAACGCTGGCAGGCCATGACCAGGGAGAACGACGAGTCCGTGGGAGAAGAACCATGATGACCCTGTGTGTTTATCTACCGGCACGAAAGTTTGCCGAATACCAGCAGGTAACACGACTGGTGGTGGATACCCCCGGCGGTTCGCTGGGTTTTCTGCCCCGACGTCGCGACTGTGTCACCCCCCTGAGCGCAGGGATTCTCGTCTACCAGCAGGCGGATAAAACACAGCAGTATCTGGCCATCGACACCGGCATTTTGGTCAAGACCGGTGGCCAGGTAACCATTTCAGTGCGCCATGCCGTGGCCAGCGATGACCTGACCAGCTTGCAGCGCATCGTCCAGGAGGAGTTTTTACAACTCAGCGAACAGGAAAAAAATGTGCGGGCTTTATATGCCAAAATCGAAAGCAGTTTTGTGCGTCGTTTTGTCGAGTTCCATCATGACAGATAATCGGAATGGCAAGCAGAATGGCGACGAAAAGCAACCGCCGTTTCAACAGGCGGTAAACAGCAAAGCCCGGCGCAAGCAAAAGGCTCAGCAACAGCCGCAATCTGCCATGTGGAGCCATTTCGGCCTGTTCGGATTGGTCGGCTGGTCGGTAAGCGTTCCAACCCTGATCGCCATTGCCGGCGGTGTGTGGCTGGACCGCCACACCACCAGTACTCATTCTTGGACCCTGACCCTGTTGCCGGTGGGGGTATTGCTTGGCTGTTTCAATGCTTGGCGCTGGATCTCTTTTGAAGAACGCCTGATTCACGATGATCAAGGACAGGGAGATACTACCGGGGGAGATAACGCGGGGGAAAACGAAAGAGAAAAAGGGGAGGAGACTCATGACAACGATGACTAACCTGTCCACCGCCATCACGGCCATCACCACTCTAAGTGCGGGACTACTGCTGGGGCTGTTCTTTTTTATCGGCCTGTGGTGGACCATCCGCCGCGCCTTGGATTCTCCCCACCCAGCACTGTGGTTTGTCACCAGCTTACTGCTACGACTGGCCATCACCAGCTACGGCCTGTATTGGGTGGCGGATGGTCGATGGCAGCGCCTGTTATGGTGCTGCGGTGGCTTTATCCTCTCCCGCTGGCTGGTTCGCCGATTTATTGCCGCGCCCCCAACCAAGGAGGCAATATGCAGCTAAGCCCTGACCAACTAATTCTGTGGCAACACGGCTGGTTCAAGCTCAATGTCACCATCGTCACCACCTGGGGACTGATGACAGTGCTGGCTGGAGGTGCCTGGCTGCTGACCCGCAAACTGGATCAGCAGTATCAGCGCACGCGCTTGCAAAGCATGCTGGAGATCATTGTTCTGACCCTGCACCAGCACCTGGAAGAGGTGGGATTGAAACCGGCAATACGTTACCTCGGCTTTATCGGCACCCTGTTTCTGTTTATCGCCACCGCCAGCCTGGCCATCATCATTCCCGGCTATCGACCGCCCACCGCTTCGTTGTCCACCACCACCGCCCTGGCCATCGCGGTGTTTGTGGCGGTGCCATGGTACGGTATCCGCAGCTACGGGTTTAAACATTATCTGGCCTCATACCTGAAGCCGGTATGGATCATGCTGCCTTTCAACCTGATTGGAGAATTTTCCCGCACCTTGGCTCTGGCGGTGAGGCTGTTCGGCAACATGATGAGCGGTAGCATGATCGGCGCCATTCTGCTGGTGATATCGCCGCTGATTTTTCCGGTATTGATGAACGCCCTCGGCCTGCTGACCGGCATGGTTCAGGCTTATATTTTTGCGGTGCTGGCCATGGTCTATATCGCTGCGGCCAGCCGGGTTCATCCCCATTGACGCTGTCATATAACCATTTAACATCGTCATGTAACGCTTAAAGTTTCTGATAACGTCGCTTCGCGAACACCCCCCTCCCTAACCCTTCCCCCGACTGTGGGGAAGGGTTAGGGAGGGGGGAACACCAGTTACCTTGACCATTGATTTAACCTTGGAGGACTTATGGACGCATCAACCTGGATTGCCATGATCTCGATCTTTACCGCCGGACTGACCATCGCCATCGGTTCCATTGGTTCGGCTCTCGGTGAAGGACGGGCGGTATCGACGGCGCTCAGCGCCCTGGCTCAACAACCCGATGCCGCCCCCACCATCACCCGCACCCTGTTTGTCGGTCTGGCCATGGTAGAATCGACGGCGATCTACTGTTTTGTGGTGTCGATGATTCTGCTGTTTGCCAACCCGTTCTGGAACCAGTTAGCCACAACTGGCGGAGGCTAACCCCATGCTCCTCGACAGTTTTACCGTCATCGCCCAACTGATCAACTTTCTACTGTTGATCTGGTTGCTCAAGCGTTTTCTCTACCGGCCGATTCTGCGTGCCATCGACAGCCGGGAGCAACGGCTGCGCTCAGAGCAGGAGCAGGCCCGCCAGCAACAGCAGCACGCCCAGCAGCAGCAACAACAATTAACCGCCGAACTCGAAAATCTGGAGATTGAAAAACAGGCGATTTTAACCGGCAGTCGCCAACAGGCCAAGCAACAGAGCGAGCAATGGCTGGAAGAACAGCGCCAACAGATCGAAGAGCAACGCCGTCGTTGGCAGCAGCAATTGTGCCAGGATCAACAGGCCGTGCAGCGTCAGCTGGTCGAGCACGGCCAACGCGCCCTGATCGACAGCCTGCGCCGGATTCTGACGGAGCTGGCGGACCAGCCCCTTGAGCAGCAAGTATGCCAAGTGTTTGTGACCCAGCTGCGCACCCTGCCTGCCGAGCAGCACCAACAGCTCGCCCACGCCCTTAGTCAACCAGGCTCGCCGCCGTTGATCCACAGCAGCTTTGCCTTGACAGCCCCTCAGCAACAACGACTGCGCGAACTGCTCAAGCAGCAGTGGGGTTGCCAAAACGTTACCTTTAACCAGGATCCCGGCCTGATCTGCGGTTTGGAACTGGCGACCGACGACCACAAGGTCAGCTGGAGTATCGCCAACCACCTCGACCACCTGCAACAACAGTTGCAGACTCAGCTGCTACAAAACAGGATATGTAACAAACCGTCAGGAGAACAGCCAGGAGAAGAATCATGACCGCCGACAACGTGCCCGACCTCACTGATCACTGGGTCAAGCAGGCCTGTAGCAACTTGCAACAGACCAGCCAACAGCGCCCTGCAGCTCTCGAAGTACAGGAAGTGGGCCGGGTCAGCACTGTCTCCACCGGCATTGCCAAGGTGCGCGGATTGCCCGATGTCGGCTCGGAGGAACGACTCCAGTTCAGCGGTGATGTGGAGGGGATCGCCTTCAATATTGACCGCGATGAGGTAGGGGTGGTTCTGCTCGGCAATCACCACCAGTTAACCACCGGCGATGAGGTGCGACGCACCGGACGAGTGATGGACGTGCCGGTGGGCGACGGCCTGCTGGGGCGTGTCATCACCCCCCTCGGCACCCCTCTGGATGACGCTGGCCCCATCGCTGAACAACAACGGCTGGCCATCGAACGTCCAGCACCAGCGATTCTCGAACGGGCACCGGTCTCCACGCCGTTACAGACCGGAATCAAGGTGATCGACGCCATGGTTCCCATCGGTCGCGGTCAGCGGGAACTGATTCTCGGTGATCGACAGACGGGCAAGACCGCCTTGGCCATTGATACCATCATCAACCAAAAGGATCAGAACGTGCGCTGTGTCTACTGCGCTATCGGCCAGCGCGCTTCTGCGGTAGCGCGGGTGATTGCCGAACTTCGCCGCCACGGTGCCATGGATTATACCGTTGTCGTTGTCACCGAAGGCAACGATCCACCGGGATTGGTCTACATCGCCCCCTATGCCTCCACCACCATCGCCGAAGCGTTTATGGCCCAGGGCGACGACGTGCTGATCGTCTATGACGATCTGACCCACCATGCCCGCGCCTACCGCGAGCTGTCACTGCTGCTGCGCCGCCCACCGGGACGCGAAGCGTTTCCCGGCGACATCTTCTACATCCATTCACGGCTGCTGGAACGGGCCACCCAGCTTCATCCCGACTTGGGCGGCGGCTCACTGACGGCCCTGCCCATTCTCGAAACCGAAGCCCAGAACATAGCGGCCTATATCCCCACCAACCTGATCTCCATCACCGACGGCCAGATCTATCTGTCGCCGACCCTGTTTGAGCTGGGAGTACTGCCGGCTGTCGATGTCGGCAAATCGGTGTCACGGGTGGGCGGCAAGGCCCAGTTGCCCGCCTACCGCCAGAGCGTCGGCCCGCTCAAGCTGGCCTATGCCCAGTTCGAAGAACTGGAAACCTTTGCCCGTTTCGGCACCCGCCTCGACGATCAGACCCGCGTCATCCTCAGCCATGGCCGGCGGATTCGCGCCTGCCTGAAACAGCCCCAGTACCAGCCGTTGACCGTCAGCGAACAGATCGCCATATTACAAGCCTTGAGCGATGGTCTGTTTGACCCGATCCCCATCAAGCAGATGGAGAGTGCCGAACAGGCGCTGTGCCAGGCAGCCCACCAGCATCCAGATATCATTCAGGCCCTGCTGCACGACGAAGCATTGGAAAGCAACCGCCAGCGGTTGCAGCAATTGGCCCGCCAGGCGCTGGCCCCCTTTGCGGAGCCTCCCGTCACGGAGGCACCATGACCGATACCCTGCTCGGCTTGCGCCGCAAAATCGCCAGTGCCCGTGATCTGGCAAGCGTGGTCCACACCATGAAAGCACTGGCTGCTTCCGGCATCCATCAATATCAGGAAGCGGTAGCCGCTCTGGAGCCGTATCTGGACACCGTAGAGCTGGGATTGGTCGCCTGTTTGCAACCATTGCCGAACGCCGCCATCCTGCCCCAAGCCGCCACCGGCGAGCAACTGCTGATCATCATCGGCTCTGACCAGGGACTGGTCGGCCAGTTTAATGAGGCACTGGCCACCTTTGTTGCCAATGCCGTTCAACATCAGTCTCAGCCGACACGGTTGATCACAGTGGGAGAACGGATTTACGATCAGCTCCAAGACATGAATCTCCGCCCGATCAGGCACTATCCGGTACCCGCCAGTGTCACGTCGATCACGGAACTGTGCCAGACCCTGCTGCTCGACACACCACTGCTTCAACTGACGGCGCAACCACCAGGACTGGTACTCTATTACAACCGTCCCTACCAAAGCACCCGTTACCGCCCCCACCGCCAGACAGTGCTCCCCATCAGCCAGGCCTGGCAAGACCACCTGCAACTGCGTCACTGGCCCACCAACAACCTACCGGAACTCTACGGCAGCGCCGAGACCACCCTGCGCTCCCTGCTTCAGGAATATCTGTTCGCCTCGCTATTTCGCGCCTGTGCTGAATCACTGGCCAGCGAACACAGCTCGCGACTGGCCGCCATGCAACGGGCGGAAACCAACATCAACGAACAGCTGGACCTGTTGCAGCACCACTACCATCGCCGGCGTCAGGACAGTATCGATGCTGAATTGTTTGATGTGTTGTACGGTTTTGAATCACTGGAATGAACAAGAGGGAAAGAGCAAAAAAACGCCCCACCGTTGTAATTACAGTGGGGCATTTTTATTCTATCAAAGAGATAATTGTTTTCTGTAGGAGTCGGCTATCGGTTTTCGTCCGGTTGGTTGCATTGTTAGGGATTGCCCGCTATCATGTACCGAAACTCCGTACACGAAAGGAGGTTCCCTATGGATACCATTAGTGTAAACAGATTTCGCGATAATTTAAAAAACTTTGTGGAACAGGTCGTCTCCCAACACTTGCCACTCAAAGTAACCCGTCGAGGTGGGGATGATTTTGTAGTTATCAGCGCTGAGGATTGGGACCGCGAACAAGAGACCCTTTATGTTTTACAAAACTCCAGCCTGATGAAGCAAATTTCTGAATCGGCTCGTACACATGTTGGACACTCTGGATATACACCGACGGATGGAGAGATGGATGAGATCCTTGGTGTTTGAAGGTCGTACCTGGGCGACCTACGAAGAACTCAGAACGAGAGACAAACGTTTGCATAAAGCACTATGTAGCGTTTTGAAAGAAATGCTTCGCGGTGATCCCAGCATCGGCACAGGAAAACCCGAAGCACTTCGTCATAGCCTTTCAGGTTTTTGGTCACGCAGACTCAGTCAGAAAGACAGACTGATCTACAAATTCGACGATAACTATATTTATGTTTTTGCAATCGGTGGGCATTACGATCAATTTTAACTCCAGCGAGGGTAGTGTTCGGCATGGGAGGGGTCAGGTCTTGTGCTGCAATATTTTTAATTTGAAATAATTCTACTGATGGTTGAATAATGCCGCCCAACATGATCTGCAATCTCTTTTAGAGTATAGCCATAATCCAAGTGAGCAATCTTAATCGTCTGGTTTCGCAGCATTTTGTCCTGGATCTCTAAAAACAACTCTCCAAGGCTTGGCCGCCCTGCCAGCCGCTGTCGACGAGAGATCTCCTTGATTTCTGACTTGTCCATCAAATGAGGATTCAGCATTTCGACAAAGCTTTTCCCGCCAAGGATTAATTGCCCAACCGCTTGCTTCAAAGGCGATTCTTCTACTGAAAGAGCATCTAAAACAAATTCACGATATTTCCCCCGAGCTTCAAACCGTTTCTTTGAAAACTGAGCTAAAACCCAATCCACCGTCAGCCATTCCGGCACATTCTTGCCTGTCGTTGTCGCATTATAACTACTCCAAACCCACTCGTCTGGTTTAGCAACACAACCAACCCTTACCGGATTCAAAACAATATAACGACAGAGTTCAAGAAGGTAGGATTCTTTTTCGACCAAAATCGACTTGAAGCGCCCCTGAAAAACGTGTCCCACTTTGCCATGAGTGCGATTGAGCGTTTGCGTATAAACTCCGTTCAATTGACGCATTCCGGCAGAAAGATTCGCTTCCGGTGTTTCAATCATCAGGTGATAGTGGTTATCCATCAGACAATAGGCATGGCAGATCCAATTGTATCGGGTAATCACTTTTCCCAGAATGTGTAGAAAAGAGTCCCTGTCGTCATCACAATAAAAAATCGATTCCTGTCGATTTCCCCTAGCGGTGACGTGATACAAAGCACCTTCAAATTCTATGCGCATTGGACGTGACATAGCTAAAAAATATCATCAAAATATTGTAACACAAGACCTGACCCTAAGATTTTTCCTCCGACCACAATTAAATTCCTTAATCATCATCAGCTACTTTTCTATTTCTAATAGCGTGAACTTTTTGTAAAATACTAAGATACTTCTGTAGTGATTTCAAGTCCACATTTAGCATGAATTCTTTGTACCTATTATATGTGTACACAATGTCGTTTTCATCCAGTGTTTTTTTGATTGTTTCAACTTTTTCATCATCCTTTACTGAAAAAAACATTGCAGAAGTTGGTTTCATTCTCTTACAAAACCAGTAATTATTTCTTCCGTCAATATTAATGCTGATGTAACTTTGTGTATATCTAAGGTTAATTCTATCGTGTTTTTCAGTTAGGGAATTATACAATTCTTTAGCACAGGTGTTTACCCAAGGTGAATCAAGGTTCCAATTCGACTCATTTACCTGTTTTAAGTCCTCCTCATCCTCCTCTGGTTCTATGTAAATATCAATTATTTTTGAGAAATTTAAAATCCGGTCGCCGTTTACTTCCAGCAAATCCGCTTGTATTGCGATCATTGGAATATTTAGACTCATCAATTGGATTACATTGAAATACCTTCGGTCAAAAGATTCAGCGATCAAAACGCAAAAATGTTGTCTCTGTGGATATTTACGTTTTTCATTATCCCAATATTCTATTGACCGAATGATGTGAGAAGGGTCAGTTTCTCCAAGCATTACTTCGACTTCATACATCAGATTTTCAGTTGGCTCCTTGAGAAGGATATCGAGCCTGCCTCCACTTGACTGTTTCTTCTCCTTATTTACAGCAACCAAATCTCCAAGCCCCAATATTTTGGGATTTTCATAAATAATATCCTGAAGCCAATACTCATCTTTTCCAGCATTTCTAATAAATATTTTCTTCCCTATTTTTATGTCATTTTCCATAATGTGTGACCTTTGTCTTTTTGTCGCGCCTAAAATTGTTTTCTACTGGTCAATTTCGGATCACCGCCGAACAGTTATTCCTGAATTCGTATAGTAAGTGCATAACCTCGCAACCGGTAAATGCGGGCGATTACATTTGAGACAAAAACAAGACTCAGGTGTAACCTACGCAAGCAGTTACCACACTATTTGCGGAGGTTAGC
>JAGGYC010000102.1 GCA_021162745.1 Desulfuromonas sp.
ATAGCGGGCTTTCCTGATAGTAATGATGAGAAGGCAATAGGAAAGCCGGATGCGGGAAAACCGCATGTCCGGTTTGACGAGGGGGAGCAAGTCAGCACTGTGGCTGGTTTGCTCTCTACTCTACTGGTACCGTCATGCAACACCTTGTTGGTGGCGTATTTGATCTTCTCTTCTTTTACGATGAACATAAAAAATGGGGAGCGTGATTTTGTCACGCTCCCCATTTTGTATTTAGTAAGCAATCCCCGATTTCTTCCGCACCTTGCGCAACACCTTCGACGCCGCATAACGCGCTTTCTGTGCTCCCATGTCCAGAGTCTTGCGCAGCTGCTCTTTGTCGGCCAGCAGTTCATTGCGACGCTCGGTAAAGGGGATAAAGTAATCACGAATCGTTTCAAACAACTCTTGTTTTACCTCGCCATAGCCCAGGCCACCGGCCTCATAGCGCTGGCGTAGCGCCTGTTGTTGCTCCTTGTCCAGGAACAGGCGGTAGATCTGGTAGACGTTGCAGTTGTCGGGATTTTTCGGCTCTTCCACCGGCGTCGGATCGGTGACGATGCGCATGATCTGCTTGCGCAGCTTTTTTTCATCCTGAAACAGATCGATGGTGTTGCCGTAGCTCTTGCTCATCTTCTGGCCGTCGAGGCCGGGTACGGTGGCGACATCCGTGTCGATATCCGGCTCCGGTATGGTGAAGATCTCGCCGTACTCGTTGTTGATCTTGGCGGCAATGTCGCGTGTCACCTCAACGTGTTGTTTCTGATCCTTGCCGACGGGCACTTTTTCGCTGTTGAACATCAGGATGTCGGCGCTCATCAGCACCGGGTAGGCGAACAGCCCGTGGTTGGCGGCAATCCCCTTGGTGATCTTGTCCTTGTAGCT
Organism: Desulfuromonas sp.; assembly: GCA_021162745.1. GTDB lineage: Bacteria > Desulfobacterota > Desulfuromonadia > Desulfuromonadales > Desulfuromonadaceae > Desulfuromonas. Next base: position 883 of record JAGGYC010000102.1, read on the forward strand.
GTGGCAGCGCTCCAGCAAACCCATGGGGGTAAAGTTGGAGAGGAACCAAGCCAGCTCCTGTACTTCCGGTACATCCGACTGCACCCAGAAGGTACTCTTTTCCGGATCCATCCCCAGAGCCAGAAAATTGGCTGCTGCTTCCAGAGTGCCCTGGGCCAGCGCCTTGCCGTCGGACAGGCTGGTCATGGCGTGGTAGTTGGCGATAAAGCAGAACAGTTCGTCGTGCTCCTGATACTCAACCATCTTTTTCATCATGCCGAAGTAGTTGCCCAGATGGAGGGAACCCGAAGGCTGAATGCCGGAAAGAATGCGCATGGTGTTGATCCTTGTCTGAGAGTTTATATTGAAAAATGTGATTAGATACAAAAAAAGCCACGATATAAGATCGCGGCTTGATCAATTTAAACCGCGCTGTGTTGAGCGCGGTTCCTGTTTTTATCTTTCATACGAGGACACGCGTTCAGTCTTGAAAGCCTGAGCGCCACCACCATCGTTGTAAGGTTGTTGTTTTGGTTTTTTCCATAGCAGGCAGACTAGCAGGTTCGTCCGGTGTGGTCAATATATAGGTTATTTGTAGACTTGTCTGCGATGACCTGTTTCAACGACCAGAATTCGCATAACATTATCCTGGATTTCGCAAATCACCCGATAGTCACCGATTCTGTATCTCCACAATTCTCCAAGATGGCCGGAGAGGGATTTACCACGAGTTCGTGGGTTATCAAGTGGTGCTATTTTGTTATCCAGATAATCAAGAATGCGTCTGGCGATTTGCTTGTCCAGTTTCCGTAGTTGCGTTTCCGCAGTTCTGGTGTATTCAACTGTCCAGTTCAAGAGCCCTCCTTACCTCGGCAGATGAAAGGATTTTCTCCTCCCCTTTGCGAACTCTTTCCAGCGCGTTAGCCGCCAGGTAGTAATCTTCCAGATCCTCCATCCCTCGGGTAATTAATTCTCGAAGGTAGAAGGCTTTTGTGCGACCCGTTTGCGTGGCGAGAAAATCTAACCTTTTCTCGATTTCTGGTTCCAGACGAATAGATGTAGCCATAGCGTTCTCCTGTAGAATATTTGTATTCACTGTATTCAGGGTATCACGAAAGTCGGAGGAATGGAATAAAACCGGGAGGCCCCCGTAAGAAGTGCTGATAAAATAGAAAATGTTTACAATCCTGCGACAATTCATTACTGTTCGCTGATTGGTAACTGCTCAGCATAAAAATCTCGGCCGCTTGCGTCCGAGATTTTTATAGATGAAGGCATTACAACTGACGCTAATGATTTTGCACTGGAACGCATTTCTGATGTAGGTCTTGAACGGGTTAAGACCGTCTTTAGAAATAACTCTGAGGAGGGGGTTGGAAGTTTAGAGCAGCGATACATTGACACTGATGGTGCAATTGTTTCTGTTCGTGTTGAAAATAGAAACGAAGCACAAGGTTATCTGCATTTATCGATAATAAAAGAGGGGCACACTATTGAACTCAAAGGGGCGACTTCTCTTTTGAGTGGGGTGAACTTTTCAGCAGATGGTCTAGGTGAAATTGTCACAAAGTTGGTCGATGTGCAATTGGACGAAGAATCCGACCTTGTGAAAGTCATTATCAGTAAGGAGTTGACTTCTAAGGTTTCCGATAACGAAATTGTTTTTACGGTTGATGGAAGGGAGTCGACGGTTGAGGAACTTGAGGTAATAGAGGATGACCCCATTTTGGCTTGGAAGTTTAGGCGTCCCCAAAGTGATATTCCGAGTTTTTTTATTTCACAAAATTTTGCATCCGATATTGATGGTGCAGAGTTAGTGTACACAAAAGACGCAGCAATTATTAAAATGCCTGTTTCTGAGTTGTGGAAAATGACCGATGTAAGAACAGCTTGGGAGGCATACAGAAATTTTGCATGGTCCGCTATTGTGGGACGCCTTTTGTGATAACAGCTTACGATTGCTGACTACCCAATGAGCCGCCGTTCTGAACGGCTAAATGTTGAATCCTGCATTGCCTCTTCGGTGGGTGTTTCAAAGGGCACCCCTACGGGGATTTTTAGAGCACCTTCTGGTGCTCTTTGCGGAGGGACTGCTGCCGGTTTCTGGGAACATATCAACGCCACTCAGTTTATTCGCAGTTGAATAAGTGCTCCGCCTCCAGGCATTCCTGCCTGGAAAGACCATAACGTATGGCACGCTGTTTCCAGCTTGCAACAGTTTTGCAGACTTTCTGGATAATGGCTTCGGCGTTCTTTTCATTTAATCGGTAATAGCCTGCGGTTTCACGAACAATTTCCAGGTCTGGTTGGTGATTATTAAGATCCAGTGCAAGGGCATGTTCTTCTTTTTTGAAGGATGGATTAATGTCGAAGGCCGGTGCCAATCTCCACCCGGCAGGAGATCGCATAAAACCATGGTTGCGTAAATGATCATCTCTGTTTGCGGTAACGACGTTGAACACAACCCGTGTGAATAGCTCTTCAAGGTCGGCTTTCAGGAGGTCGGGATTCCCAAATGTGGCCAAAAATTCTGCTAATTCCAGATAGCTGGCTTCGTCCGTATCGACGTGGTTTATCAGCGTCATGGCTGAGGAGAAAAAACGGCGATTCTCTCCATTCCGATCGAAGCGTTGAACAAGAAAGGTGTGGTAGCCATCACCGATCTGTATGAGCTTTGATTCTGGAACCGAAATCCCACAATCACGGGCGAGATCATGCACGACTTTTTCCCAGACAGCGACATTGTAGTCGTCGTCCGACGAAGGGAATTTGGCAATCCATAACTGACCCTGATCATCAACAAGGTTTGCCTTGGGGCGCGCACCACCGAGTGATGATCCCGGTGCCACCAGAACTTTCAACCATTCTTTGATTTTATCAGGACCGGCCAGTTTTTTTTTGGTCAGTTCAAATGCAATCGCCTGCAATTCGGCAATTCTGGTAATCGGAGGGGCGGGCAGGTGGCTGTTCGAGAATACGTGCCGTAGCGAGAGATCGACTGGTCGAGGACAGATTTTCGTAGGTTTGAGAGCGAATAGCTCAGCTATTTGTCGAAAATCTACGGTAAATATGGGCCGGTCAGACGGTTTCGCAGTAGGCTCTTGTATTCTCGGATAGCTACCTAAGGCTTCATCGGCCAGAAAGAGATCTTGCCCCGGCAGGCTATAGCGTAATGCCCCCATGCGAGTGCAGTCCTGAACACCTAGCAGAAACTCCCAAGGGCCAAGAGTTCTTGGTCTGCGATCCTCATCCCTGGCGTCTATCGCCTCTCTGCGCTTCATCAGAATCTGCCCCCAACGATCAGGGCAGGAGTCCATGAATACTCCGAAGTTTGATCCGCCGGGGTAAAACTCTCCCGGCAAAAGATCCAGCTCAGGATCAAGCTGGAACGCATGGGAGTGAGCAAGCCAATCTGGATTATAGGCAAAGCTGACGCTGCCGCGGTCACCTTTTGACAGGGTGCCGATCTGTTGCAAAGGGCCGAAAGCCGGGTCATCAAGCCAGACCCACAGTGCTTCTCTATGGGTAGCTTTTGCCATCACGGTTATCCTGTGGGGTTTTCTTGCGCGGGGCTCTTTTTCTGCGGGGGAGGGATTCGTCTTGCAGGCGACGGCCCAACGTGTCGTCTTTGGCGAGCAGCGCCAGATCGTCCAGCAATCCAAGGACACGCAGGACGTGTACATAATGTCCAAACGCTACAGACGGATCGCCTTTTTCAATTTTGTAGAGTGTTGGGCGTGAAATATCGGCCCTTGCACAGATTGTCTCCATGGAAAAGCGTCTGCGCAGCCGGGCATCTTTCAGTCGCTGTCCCAATGACTGAGTTTCTCGCTGTGAGGCAGGGTATAATTGTAGAGTTTTCTTTGCCATAATGATAAATATAAATAACAACAAACTGGAGTTTTGTCAATTTTATTTATCGTTGATGCCCCTCTGGTCTCCAGGCAAACCGGGGCAGCCGGGTAGGGTTGGCACTTCCCACCATTTCACTGCATAAACTTGTTGCAGCTACACAGAGTGGTAGACTAAAAGTGCAGCCATCGCTTGGCCCTTACCTGTTACGGCAATGGAACGCATCTCTTGCTTACACAATGGTTTTTTATGCCTCTGCTATCCTTTATAAAAGCTGGGAGATCCATGATGCCCATCATCTTTTTGCTTCTGCTCTTTATTGCCGGTATCTCGGTGTTTGGCTGGTGGCACACCATCAAGCCGATTCCAGATGGGCTTAACATGCGCGGCGGTGAGTATAGTGTCAGTGCTGGGCAGGTACAATTTTTAAGCGATCTGACCACTGTCGATGCTGCCGGTGAACTGGTGCAGGAGCAACAGATTTTTACCACCCTGTTTGATCTCATCGATCAGGCGGAAAACTATATTCTTATCGATTTTTTCCTACTCAATGACCATCGTGGCCGCGTAGCGGGGATGGCTGCCAAACCCCTGGCGGGGCTTTTGATAAAACATCTGCTGGCTCGAAAACAACAGCTGCCCGATCTGGTGATTGATGTTGTCACCGATCCGGTCAACAGTGCTTACGATGGGAGCCATGGCGGTGCCCAGGCTGTCGAGTTGAACGCTTTGCGTGCGGCCGGAATCAACGTCGTTGTGACCAATCTGGAACCGCTGCGGGACAGTAACCCGCTCTATTCGGTGTGGTGGCGACTGTTGCTGCGCCTGGTGCCGGATCGGGGCCATTTTTTGCCCCATCCTTTTGATGCTGATGGATCGCGCATCAGTCCGGCCAGCTGGTTGCGACTGATCAACTTCAAGGCCAACCATCGCAAGGTGGCCCTTGTCGACCGGGACGGTACGTTGGTGTCCCTGGTGACCTCGGCCAATCCCCATGGTGCCAGCCGTGACCATTCCAATGTCGCCCTGCTGGTAGCCGACAATCGTCTTGCGACCGATCTTTATCGTTCTGAGCAGGCCGTGGCTGAAATGTCCGCTGGCCGGTTGCATCCGCTGCCACAGATGTTGAATCCCATTGACGTAGTTGAACAACAACAGTTGATGATACAACTGCTGACGGAGGCTCGTATCAGTGACGCCGTTTGCGCAGCCATTGCCAAGGCTGGGAACGGTGACCGGGTGCGGCTGGCAATGTTTTACTTGGCTGACAGGCAGGTGATTGCCGCCCTGCTGGCCGCCGAAGGGCGGGGAGCACGGGTTGAACTGATTCTCGATCCGAATCGAGATGCGTTTGGCTATCGGAAAAACGGTGTGCCCAATCGACCGGTGGCCGCTGAGCTGAAGGAGCAGTCGACCGACCGCATCGCTATCCGTTGGTATCAAACCCACGGCGAGCAGTTTCACACCAAGCTGGTGCTTGTTGAGTATGCCAATAATGATGCAACGCTGATGCTCGGTTCGGCCAATCTGACCCGGCGCAATATCGACAATTACAATTTGGAGACCAACCTGCTGGTCACAGCGGCGCTGGACACGGCACTGATGACGACCGTCAACGATTACTTCGATAAGTTGTGGAATAATCGTGGTTACGATTATTCCGTCCCCTATACAACCTATGCGGATGCCTCGAGACTGAAATATCTTCAATATCGGCTGCAGGAGGGGCTGGGTCTTGGGACATTTTAAGCAACAGGCTGTCTCTGATGATGTCGAGAAAACAACAAGGGCGCTTACGGAAGGTAAGCGCCCCTGGAGGCTGTCCGAGAATAGAAGAGCCTACTGCAAAACCGTCTGATCGGTTCATATTCCCGTAGATTTTCGACAAATAGCGGTGCTATTCGCTCTCAAATCTACGAAAATCTGTCCTCGACCAGTCGATTTTTCGCTACGGCTCCTATTCTCGAACAGCCTCCTTGTCAATTCTATACTGCGAACAACAGCTTACGGCTACTCGCCGCCCAGCGCCCCGCCGTTCATCGCGGCAAATTGCAGTAGTTGCTGTATATCTAGTCCGCTCTCTTTAACGATGCCCAAAAATACCGGCAGCAGTTGCATCATAAAGGTCGGATCTTCCATTGCCTCTTTGGCCAGGTCGGGCAGGGTGGTGAGGATAAATTGTTGTTTCTCTTCGGTGGACAAAGCCATAACGGCCGCTTGCAGTTCTTCGCTAGACATCGGGTTTAACACTCCTGTTGCAGTTAATGGTCAGTGTGGAAAGGCGACATTATAAACATCGCGATAGGTTTTTGCAAAGTGAACCTCAAGCCCCTCTTTTAAGTGATCGGGGAGCTCTTCAAAGTCCTTGCGATTGCCTTCGGGAAAGATCAATGTTTTGAGGCCGCTACGGCGGGCGGCGATGGTCTTCTCTTTGAGGCCGCCGATGGGTAGCACTTGACCGGTGAGGGTTAATTCGCCGGTCATCCCCAGCTTGTTTTGAACCGGTGTGCCGCTGATCATCGACAGCAGGGCAGTGGTCATGGTTACCCCGGCCGAGGGACCGTCTTTCGGGGTGGCTCCTGCCGGGACGTGAAGATGAATGAAGTGGCTGTCGAAAAAGTCGTCTGCTATGCCGTATTTATCCAGGTGGCCCATCACGTAGGAATAGGCAATCTCGCTACTTTCCACCATCACCTTGCCGAGTTGACCGGTCTGCTTGAACCCTTTGTTCTTGCTCGACATGGCGGTGCACTCAATCTGTAGGGTAACGCCGCCCATGCTGGTCCAGGCCAGACCGGTGACGACACCGGCCACATTTTTGAATAGCTCATCCTGGGTAAAGACCGGCTTGCCCAGATACTCTTCAAGGTTCTTTTTGCGGACGCTGATTTTTTCTACCCGGTCGGCGGCAAATTTCATGGCCGATTTACGCATGATTTTTTTGATGCGATTTTCGAGGCCGCGCACTCCGGCTTCGCGGGCGTAGCTATCGACAATGGTCTCCAGTGCCTCTTTGCGTATGGTGACATGCTTCTTGGTCAAGCCATGATTTTTCAACGCTTTGGGGATCAGATAGCGGCGGGCGATCTCCACTTTTTCCGCCATGATGTAACCGGACAGGCGGATGATCTCCATGCGATCCAGCAGTGGTGCCGGAATGGTGTCGAGCTGGTTGGCCGTGGCGATGAACAGTACGTTGGACAGGTCAAACGGTACATCCAGATAGTGGTCGCGGAATGAGTTGTTCTGCTCCGGGTCAAGCACTTCGAGCAGCGCCGAAGCGGGATCACCCTGAAATGAGGCACCGATCTTGTCGATCTCATCCAGCATCAGCACCGGGTTGGCACTGCCGGCCTGTTTCATGGCCTGGATAAATTTGCCCGGCATGGCGCCGATATAGGTGCGGCGGTGGCCCTTGATCTCGGCTTCGTCACGCATGCCGCCCAGCGAGAAACGGAAAAAGTTGCGGTTAAGGGCGGCGGCCACACTCTTGCCGATGGAGGTTTTGCCCGTCCCCGGCGGGCCGACCAGACAGAGGATGGAGCCGGAGATCTCCCCTTTCAACTTACCCACAGCAATAAATTCGAGGATGCGCTCCTTGACGTCATCCAGGCCGAAATGATCGCGGTCCAGCGCCCGCTTGGCTTTGGCGATATCGTAAGAATCCTTGGTGTACTTGCCCCATGGCAGAATGGTCAGCCAGTCGAGATAGTTACGGCTGACATTGTATTCCGGTGATGTCGGCTCAATCAGCTGCAGTTTCTCAATCTCTTCATCGACGGCTTTTTGACCTTCGTCATTCAGGGTCAGATTTTTGAGACGCTTTTGAAATTTTTCGATCTCGCTGGTTTTGCCCTCTTTTTCCAGTCCCAGCTCTTTTTTGATGGTCTTAAGCTGCTCTTTTAAAAAGAACTGACGTTGGTGTTCGGAGATGTTTTTCTCGATCTGCTTGGAAATTTTGCTCTGCAGCCGCGAAACTTCCAGCTCTTTCTTCAACAACACCAGCACCTGTTCAATCCGTTGGCGGACATCGAGGGTGGCCAGTACCTGTTGCAGTTCCTGACCGTCGGCAGAGGTGAGGTTAGCAGCAAAATCGGCCAGACGACCGGGATCATCCATACTGGAGCGACCAAGAAACATCTTGATCTCTTCGGAGTAGAGCGGATTGATCTGCACCAGTTCCTTGAGAGTGGAGATGATCGCCATGGAGTAGGCTTTCAGCTCCTGGCGGTTGGCGAGGCTGAGGTTTTTTTCGAGATGGTATTCCACTTTGGCAAACAGGCCATGTTCCGTGACATGCAACTCTTCGATGGAAAAACGTTCCAGGCAGTTGACCAGCACCTGAATGCTGTTCTCGTCGTCGTTCAACACCTTGACGATCTTGCCGGCAACACCGATTTGGTGGAGGTTGTCCAGTTCATCTTTGTTGTCAACATTCTTGACCAGCACCAGACCGACGGTTTGTGTTGAGCTGTTGGCAGCATGGCGGATAACATCGACCTTGTCGGCACCGTTGATATTCAAGGGGATAAGGATGGCTGGAAACGCCGGACGCGGACGGAGTGGTATAATCGGTAACTGCTCGGGCAGCAGGTCGCTGGCCAGCACCAGACTCTCTTCGTCTATTTCAACGAGGTGCTCTGTTTTGGTGTTGAGATCTTCTTTATCTTCATGATGACTCATATATAGATCCTCCAGTGAAGGTATAATAATGATTATGAAAAAAGCTAATCATTTAGCGGGCGATTGTCAACCCTTGTGCTGTAGTAAGGCTGGTTAGGGGCGTCAGGGTTGCTGATGAGGTTAGCGCAGCTGTGGTGCCGCCAGACTGCCGCTGATGCGGATGATGAAACGTCCGTCTTTTTGTTTTTTGGCAAATAGTGGTAGCAGGCTGCTGACGGCGGGATCGAGGCTTTTACTTGGAGCCAGGGTCAAGGTCAGATCGAGACGACTGCGCGACAGCTTGCGGTTCAGGTCAATCTTGCCACTGCCGTTAACCATCAGATCGCCGTCGCGGCTGGTCAGTTGATCGATGGACAGGCGCTGTTTATCCTGACTAAGCTGGAGTTGGACGCTGCCGAGGTTGAGGTTGTCAACAGCCAGACCGATCTGTTGCAGACCGCTGAGCCGCAGGGTGGACAGGTGTAGCTGCAGGTGCTCCAGTTGATTGCGTGGTGCGCCAAACGCCGAGCCGTGGAGCTGTTGGATGGTGGCCTGAAGATGTAACGTTGGCCGTTGTATTACTGATGGCACTGGTGGTAATGGCGCATCCCAGTGCAGATTTTTGGCCGAGAATTGGACGTGGTTGGCCGTATCCAGTTCGATATGCAGCTGACCACCCAGGCTCTTGGCGCTGAGCTCTGCTGCGGGGGTGTCGCTGAATAGCCGGTACCAGATGGGTCTCAGGGTCAGATCGGTCAGTTGCAGTGATAGTTTTGCTGCTGCGGTTGTTTCGATAGCGCTGATGGCAAGGGTTGCCGGAAGCTGCAGTGCAATCTCGCCGACGCTGACCGGGCGTTGGAGTCGCGTTGTCAATTCCTGTTCCAGTCGCTGCTGGAGAGCTTCAGCGGGGAAGAATAACCACAGCCCGACGGCAAAAAAAAGGATCACCAGCAGCGGCAGTGACCACCAGCGCTGGAGCCGCTCCATGGCGACGTGGCGGCTCTCGTTCATTGTTAGCCCTTACTGTAGGCCGAGATGTGTAAAGAACCGTCGAGTTGCTGCGGATTGTCAAAGCGCACCTTGAGCTGGAGCGACTTGACCTGCAATGACGCTGGAGCGCTGTCAAAGCTCTGTAGCAACTGCATCATCTGGCCGAGGGAAATATTCTCCAATTTAATCTCCACCGACTCTTCGCTGATGTCGTCGTGATTGATGGCCGCTAACGGGCGCATGGCGGTAAGATTTTCTCGCCCCGCAATCCGTGACACCTGGCTTTCAACAAAGGCAAACAGGGCAAAATCCGGCGCATTGGTCTGTTGTTTTTGCAGCGATTTTATCTGGCTCTGAATGCGTAGGTAGTCTTGTTGCAGCTGTTTAACCTGTTGCAGCTGTTTGCTGCGTGAGGCGATCTTACTGTCCAGCTGGTCGATGGCTGAGCAGTAGGGTTGGATCAGGGCAAAGTAGACCAGCGTTGCCAGGCAGCATAGTCCACCGATCAACAGCATCAGCTGCTCGCGCGGAGAAAGGTTCTGAATCATTGTTGCCCTCCTTGTTGGCCGATGGTGATCTGTAGACGGAAGCTGATCTGCTGGCCGTCCAACCCTGTTTTGGCATCGGCAATACGTACCTCGCCGAAAATCGGTGATTTGCGCAGTTCGCCAGTCAGGCGATTGACGCTGTCGAAGGAGTTGGTGACGCCATCGACAACCAGCGATTGATCCTCGTAGTTAAAGTTTTTGATATCCACTTTAAGATCGGCAGGGGTATGCGCCGAGAACTCACGCAACACCGACAGCGCCGAGGTTGATTTGTCCAGTCCAACCAGTTGGCTGGTTTCTTTGAGCTGTTGAACGGCGACTTGCAGCTGCATGGGGATGTTGACGATGGCCCGAGTCTCGGGCAGGGTCTGACGGAACAACTGAGTCATCTGTTTGCGGTAGCCCTCGGCAACATCGGTTTTATGCCGATAGGTGTGGATGGCGGTGCCACCAGCGATAATCAGAGCTGCCAGCATTAATGCACCACCGATGTAGAGGTGTTTCTTGAGTGATGCCCATTCACTTTTCAGGGTAAAGGGACCACGGCGGAAGTTGACCATTGGTTGGTCGGCGGCCAAGGCGCGGGCGCAGACCGGCAGAAACGCCGGCTCGACAGCTTGACTGTTGTCACGCAACGGTAGCTCGACCAATTCTAAACCGCGCCCGGCGAGCGCTTTGTTCAGGGCCGGTGAGACGCCGTTGCCGATCAGGCATAATTTCTGATGTGGCAGTCGGGCACTGCGACAGATCATCGCCGCTTCACGGGCAATCCGGGCAGCGAGGGTGTCGGAATTATTGCCGACGTTGCCGCAGGCTTCGAAGCTGATCACTTGGCCCTGCTGTAGCAGGCTGATCAGCAACTGCTGTTCATGAACCTGAACCAGCAGGCCATCGCTGAACCAGTTGTGTAAACCACAGGCTTCGGTATAGGGCGACAGGCCGAGGACATGGAGCGGCAGCTTGACCGCTTCAAAAGGCTGCAGGGCGGCTTCAATCTGCTCTGTTTTCGCCGTAACGGCGGTGGTGATAAAGCCGCCTTGTGCATCAGCTTGTGGTGGTGTGGTGACGACGATATGCTCGCTGATGTCGGTGGGCAGCTGAGCGGCCAGTTCCATCCGCGCTGCGGCGTCAATTTTTCGCGTATCGCTGAACGGAAAGCTCAGTCGGCGGACAAAGCCGCTTGTTGTCGGCAGTGTGCTGCAAAAGCGATCGGCAAAGCCGGGGCGCGAATCGAGCATCTCCAGTAACAGCTCACCGATAGGGCTGCTGTCGTCGATGGCATGTTCAACCAATCGCTCAAGTGTTGGGTTCTCTTTTTCGCCGTTGAAGATCGCCATGCGGATACACTGCGCTGTGATCTCTATACCAACCCGTCGTTTTGTCATGGGACTCAACCTCTACGTCGCTAAAGAATCTGAAAATACAGTAGGCTGTTGTTCTCTTTTTTGACCACGCCACTGGCGCGGCGGCGGCCATCATTGACCCGGGCATCGGTGTCGATGCGGTAGTAGTTGGCCTGAACCTGCAGTTGGCCGTTGATCGCCCAGTAAAAACTGTCCATGTCGGGCAATAACTTCATCTCGTCCAGCATTTCGTAGGGAGCTGTCTTACGCTGGGCGACGATCATCTCCGCTGTCGCCATATCCATCTCTTCGGCCAGGGCATAGAGCACCTCGGCCGTTGCCGAATTGAGATGGAGCTTACTATCGCCGTACAGACTGATGTGCGGGCGCAGTTTTTTTACCTCGTCATGGCTGAACCCGGCCACCAGTTCCAATTCGTCGAGGGTGTCGAGGGGGCCGTTTTTGCAATAGCTTGGCGGCGATTGCAGTGCGTAATAGCCGGCCTCGGCTCCGGCTGGCTGCGGGTCGTCATCAGCGTCGAGCCAGTCGATCAGGGCCTCGATATGCGATGGGCTGTTATCAATGCCCAGAATGTCAAACAGGCGCAGGCAGCGATCCTTGATCACTGCATTGATATTGCCCGAGCTGCTGACCAGCTTGTTGATGTTGATCCTGCCGTCGAGGGGGGTGATGCGGATGCTTACCTCTCCCGTACCGACCGGGTAATTGGCAATCCCTTGCGCCCACATTTCATCGTTGCCGTCGTAACTGTTGGTGTCGTCGGCCAGTACCATACGTCCGATCTGAATCCCCCCCTTGGCCAGATAGTAGGCGCGGGTGGTATCGCGATAGGTTTGTGTCAGGCGCAGATCCACCAGGGTGGAAAAGGCCAGCTGGCTGAGCAGGGTCGCCAGCAGGGCGGTGATGGCCAGTACCAGCAGCAGGGCCATGCCCCGTTGGTTGTTCAAGTGTCTCATTGTTGAAGGTTTTGCAAAAACAATGGCTAAACAAAAATTTCGGCCTACCAGGCGTAGTGGTTTTTCAAGGGTGAAGGCATACATGCCGTATGTCGAGATCTTGAAAAAACGCTGCAACGCCGTAGGGCGGACTTTTTGCGACGCCATCATTGTTCGATCCTCGGTAGTGACAGATCAAAGGCGGTCAATACCTGGACTTCGTGGCCGTTACTCAGCAGGATCATGCTCATCTCAACGGTTTGCGGCAGGGTATTGCTGGTGTTGCTGTCCCAGTTATCCTGCCAATTGCTGCCGTCGTAAAAGCGCCATTGCAATTGTTTTATCTGCGAACTGAGGCGCTGGCTGCGCTGTGGTTTATCGGGGACAAACAGCGGTACGGCGCTGCGCAGCAGTCGACCGACGGTTTTGCCCGGCTCGCCCATTCCACTATCCATCTCATAGCGCACCCGCACCAACCCGCCTGGAGCATCGCCGCGGGTCAGGGCCGAGGTGGAGGTGAAGGCCAGATAGGGGTTGCCATTGCTGTCGTTACCGGCGCTGAACGCCGAACGTTCATTGGCGAGGGCCAGGTAGCTGCCGCTGAGTTCCCGGCCAATGCGGTCGAAAATCACCCGCGCCTGATGGTAGCTTTCCGATTCGTTTTCCAGCTGTTTTTGCGTGCTGCTGATGGTGGAGAAAATCCCATAGACGCTGGTCATCACCAGACTGAGCAGGGCGACGGCCACCACCACCTCAATGAGGGTGAATCCACGCTTATCAGTTGAACAAAAACGAGTCAATGCTGACCTCTTCATTGCGATCGGGATCACCCCACAAAATCGACACCGTGACCTGTTGCACTCCGGCAATCGGCGTGTCGCTGAACTCTACCTGCCAGCGGTACTGGCTGTACGGTTCGTCCCATATCCCCTGTTGTCTGCTGCTATCCAATTCGCCACTGCGTGATGCGGCTTCCAGTTCACTCATTTTATGCTGCGCCAGCATGGTGCCGGTGGTGATCCGTTGTACCTGCTCGTGACTGTGGATACAACGATTGGTCAGCGTCAGACAGGCGATGAGTGCCGTACCGATGATGGCCAGGGCGATCATCACTTCGAGCAGGGTAAAGCCTGCTGTGCGATGGTTAACCCGCATTTTTCAAAAAGATCGTAGCGAGAGGACAAGATGCACTGTGGATGCAGGCCTCGGAGTAGATTGCTTGTGAGAATTGTGGGTTAGTGCTGTTCATGGTAGCCCTCCTCGATTTCCGCCGTGCCGGTAAACGGCAGCAGGTGAACACTGAGCTGCTTTTCCCCCTGTTGCAAATGAACCGTGGTGGCGGGTAGCCAGCCTTGGGGGTGGAAATCGATGGTTGCAGTACCGGTGGTTAACGTCCCTTGGCCGTCGATTGCCAGATCTTTTATCTGCACATCTGCCGGCAGGCGATAAACACGTACCGTGCCGCGGGTCGCCTGCCATTCGTTGTTATCCGCAAGCTGTTGCGGCGAGCAGATGCCCTGGTCAATGTTAAACACCAGACGGTGGGCGGTGGCGGTCAGTGCCGCTTCGTTGTACAGGTACTTGACCATGCCGCTGATGCGCCGGGCACTGTGGTTGAGGTGGTTTTCCCCCACGCTGCTGAACAGCGGCACCGAGATCACGGCGAACAGGCTGAGTAAAAACAGCACAATGCACAGCTCTACCAGGGTGAAGGCATGCTGGTCAGGAGCTTGTCTCATTAACTATTCAATCTCCCAGCTCTGTACATCGGCATCCTTGCCTTCACCGCCGGGTTCGCCATCGCTGCCGTAGGACAGCAGATCGTAGTCGCCGTTCAGACCCGGAGCCAGATAGATGTACTCACCGCTCCATGGATCCTGAGGGATCTTTTTCATGTAGCCGCCCTCACGGTACTTGTTGGGGATGCGACCGCTTTCCGGTTTGTTGACCAGAGCGCTAAGTCCCTGATCGGTGCTGGGGAACAGGCCGTTGTCCAGTTTGTATAGCGCCAAGGCCTCTTCAATGCCCTTGATCTGTAGTTCGGCCTTGGTGCGGCGGGCATCTTCCGGGCGATCGAGCAGGTTTGGAATGACAATCCCGGCGAGAATACCGAGAATAACCACGACCACCATCACTTCGATGAGGGTGAAACCGCGCTGATTGCGGGTGCTTGTCTTCATATCAGGTCTCTCCTTGTAATGGATCGGAAATAAACAGTTCAATGAACCGGGTTAGCCCAGACCCTGGCTGGCCTGAAAAATTGGCAGCAGCACGGCGAGGACGATAAAGCCGATGATGCCGCCCATGGCGAGGATCATCAACGGTTCAAGTAGCGACAGCAACCCCGACAGGGTGATCTCCACCTGTCGATCCTGACTGTCGGCTACCTTAATCAACATCTCTTCGAGATTACCACTGCGTTCACCAATGGCGGTCATCTGCGCCAACAGCGGCGGGAATACCGCCGTGTGCTTAAGAGGTTCGGCGAGGCTGGCCCCTTCACGCACCGCAATGGTCGTTGTTTCAATGGCCTGTTGCAGCACGCGATTGTGTAGCAGACCGCTGCTGATTTCCAGCGCATTGAGCAGTGGCACACCACTGTGCAGCAGGGTGCCCAAGGTGCGGCTGAAACGGGCCGTGGCGATTTCACGTTGTATGCGACCAATCAGCGGCAGTTTGAGAGTCCAGCCATCGCTACGCAGACGGCCCTGGGGGGTTTTGCGATAGCGACGAAACAGTATCACGCCAATTGTCAGCAGCAGTGCTGCCAGCCAGCCGTAGGTTGCCAGCAGCTCGCTGGTGGTGATCAGCAGCCGGGTGGGCAGCGGCAACGCTTGACCGAGATCCACCAGCATACGGGTGATCTTGGGAACGACAAAGCTGACCAGAAACAGCAGTACGCCGCTGCCGACGATGGCCATCAATACCGGATAGGCCAGGGCGGCGACGGTGCGCGACTTGAGCCGGGCCTGATCTTCGAGGAAATCGGCCAGCCGCAATAGCACCTTGTCCAGCGAGCCGCTGTTTTCACCCACCTGAACCATCCGTTGATAGAGATCGGGAAAGCTGCGTCCCTGCTCACTCAATGCTTGATGGAGTGAATGACCCTGACGCACCGCTTCGCGCACCTGATTGAACAATCGGGCCTGTGCCGGTTTTCCCACTTGCTCGACCAGCGACAGCAGTGCTTCATCCAGCGGTACGCCAGCCTGCAGCAGGGTGGCCAGCAAGCGGGTGGTGGTGGCCAGGTCGTTGATCGGTAGTTTATTGCTGCGGGCGATGGGCCATGCCCGCTTGTTGCGGCTGACTTTCTGCTGCTCTTCGAGGCTGCTGACAAAAATCCCCTGTTCGCGCAGTTGTTCCAGGGCGACACGCTTGCCGTTGGCCTCAAGGCTTCCCTTGGCTTTTTTGCCGTTGCTGTCAAAGCCGCTGTAGTCAAAGAGTGGCACGGTTAGTGTCCTGTCCGGTTAATGATGTCATTAGATTTATGCCGGACACTATTTCTCCTCCTGGGTGACTCGGATCACCTCTTCAAGGGTGGTGATTCCCTGCCTTGCGGCTGCCAGTCCGGCCTGACGTAGCGGAATCATCCCCTCGCTCATGGCGGTGTTGCGGATTGATGCGGCATCGGTGTTGGTCAGAAGTTGCGAACGGATTGCCTCGCTCATGGTCAGCAGCTCATAGATACCGCTGCGACCGCGATAGCCGATCTGCATGCACTGTTCACAGCCGCGACCACGATAGAAGGTCTGTGGCTGGCTGGTATCGAGGCCGAGTTTTTGCAGGATGGTTGGCTCGGGCTGATAGGCTTCACGGCAGTGGGGGCAGATGGTGCGCACCAGTCGCTGAGCCAGAATGCCGACGATAGAGGAGGCGGCTAAAAACGGTTCAATGCCCATCTCCACCAGCCGCGTCAAACCACCGGCGGCATCGTTGGTGTGCAGGGTGGAAAACACCATATGACCGGTAAGGGCCGATTGGATGGCGATCTCGGCGGTCTCATGGTCGCGGATCTCGCCAACCATGATGATGTCGGGATCCTGACGCAGAATGGAACGCAGGCCGTTGGCAAAGGTGAGGTCGATCTTGGCATTGACCTGAATCTGGCCGACACCGGCCAGTTGATACTCAATCGGGTCTTCAACGGTGATGATGTTTTTTTCACGGCTGTTGAGACGGCTCAGAGCGGCATACAGACTGGTGGTCTTACCGCTGCCGGTGGGGCCGGTAACCAGGAACACGCCGTGGGGGTTGCTGATTAGCTGATCAACCTGCTCCAGCAGTTGCGTTTCCATGCCGATATCTTCCAGGGACAGCACGTTGTTGCTTTTGTCAAGCAGACGCAGCACTATTCGTTCGCCAAAGGCGGTGGGCAGCGAGGAGACGCGCACGTCGATATCCTTGGCGGCAATCCGTACCCGAAAACGGCCATCCTGGGGCAGCCGTTTTTCGGCAATGTTCAGGCTGGCCATGATCTTCAGGCGCGAGATGATACTCGCTGTGGCCTTGAACGGCGGGCGCAACACTTCGTAAAGCAAACCGTCGATCCGATAGCGGACGATCAGTTCGGTTTCGAAGGGTTCAATATGGATATCGCTGGCCCGTTCTTTGTAGGCCTGGGTGATCAGGCTGTTGACAAAGCGGATGATCGGCGCTTCATCGCTGCTGTCGAGCAGGTCGGCAGGTTCCAAGGTGCTGACAAAATCGTCGTCGCTGTCACTGATGTCGTTGACCACCTCTTGAGCTGCTCCGGCATGAATCTCGTAGCTGCGGTTGATCAGGGCAACAATCTCTTCGCGTGGCGCCAGACTGATCTCAACGCGTGCTCTGGCCAGGCTGGCCAGATCGTTGACAATGCTGCGCTCAAAGGGGTCGGCCATCACCACCTGCAAGCTGTCGGCATCGCGACCCAGCGGCATTACCACATGCTGGCGGGCATAGGCCAATGGCACCAACTCCAGCAGATCGTTACCGCTGACCATTTCGGGCAGTTTGTCGATAAACGGCAGTTCCAGCTGGTTCGCCAGGGCGCGATATAGTTGCTGCGCGGTGATCGCTTGATCTTCGAGGAGCAGTTCACCCAAACGTTGCGGACTCTCCTGCTGACGATCCAGGGCCGTCTGCAGAGCCTCATCGCTCAGGGCGCACTGCTGTTGCAGGATTTCACCGAGAAGCTGAGAGTCGGCCATGGTTATTGCTGCTCCGTTTCGGATGCTTCGCCACTGGCCTGCATCTTGATCTCGTCCATTTGTCGGCGATTGGTCAGGGTGACGGCGCTCAGCTCTTCCATATCCTTGATGATGGTCGGCGTGATGAATACCAGTAGATTGGTTTTGATCTCATCATGTTTGGTGCGCTTAAACAGCCAGCCTAACAGTGGGATATCTCCCAACAAGGGCACCTTTTTTTCGCTGTCGGTGATATTGGTGGAGATCAGGCCACCGAGCACCACGGTCTGACCGTTCTTGGCTAACACGGTATTGCTGATTTTGCGGGTGGTGAAGGTGGGTCCGACATCATTGATGTTGCCAACACCGTCTGCCACCAGATCAGTGGTCTCTTGATAGACATTGAGGCGTACCAGGTCGCCCTCGGTGATCTGTGGTGTGAAGCGCAGGGTCAGGGCGACATCCTTGCGTTCCACCGACACGCTTTGTGCCAAGTTGTCGCCGCCGGTACTATCCGTGAGACGCGAGGTGATGATGGGGACGTTGCGACCGACGACGATCTCGGCTTCCTCGTTGTCGGAGGTCAGCAGCCGTGGCGCTGAGAGAATATTGACGTCGGTGTCTGTTTTCGACAGATCGATCAAGGCTGAAAAGGCCGGAATCTGCACGGTTTCGCCCTCGGTATTGGTGACATCGATCAATTTGCTGAAACCGCCAGCCAGGATGCCGTCAACCGCCGAAGTCAGCAGGTCTGTCGTCAGTGATTGATCTATATTGCTTTTGATGCCAATGACACCTTCATCACCGAGGTTGAAGCCCGCCTGTAGACCGACACCGATTTTCCTGGTGGCGTCCATGGACAGTTCCATGATCAGTGCTTCGACATATACCTGCTTACGGCGGATATCGAGTTGACGAATGATATCTTTGAGTACCACGTAATCTTCCGGTGTGGCATTGATGACCAGGGCATTGGTCGGTTTGTCGGCGGTAACCGAAACATCGGTATTCAGGGCGGCGGCAACGGCTGGTTTTCCTTTGGTGGCTTTGTCGCTGCGGGTCGGGGTTTTGATGCCGGTGAGGATCTCATTGAGGGTTTTACTCAATGTCTCGGCGTCGGCATTTTTCAGATAGTAGAGGTTGATGCGCGAGTGTTCTTTGGTCGGTTGCTGATCGAGTTCGGCGATCAGGTTCAGCAGGGTGGCCATATCGTCTGCCGTGGCCATAATAACCAACCGGTTGGTGCGCTCATAGGCGATCACCTTGTTGGTTTCGGTGCTGGTGCTGGTGGAGACATTCTTACTGCTGCGTTTTTTCGCTGTCCCTTTGCCTGATCCCGCCGTGAGGATATCGGTGCAGATTTTTGCTGTTTCCTTGGCGTCGGCATACTGGAGCGGGATAACCTGGGTGTCGCGCAGGGCACCGGGAACATCGAGCTCATTGATGATATTGGCCAAACGCTGAATGTTGGAAGCGTTGTCGGAGATGATCAACATGTTGGATGGCTCATACACCACCACATTGCTGGTCTTGGGCATCAACGGACTGAGGATTGAATCGGCAATATTGACAGCCTTGATATGTTTCAGGGTGATCATGCGGGTGACAAACTGGTCACGCGATGAAGCCGAGGTGATGGTGGGCAGGTTGTGTTCTTTGGCGGTTTTGATCGGCACAATCTTATTGGTTTTGCCCGACGGCACTACCGTGTATCCCTTGACATTGAGGACGGTGAGAAACAGCTGATAGGCTTCGCTCTGCGACATCTGCTCCGAGGAGATGATGGTCGCCTTACCGCGAATACTGTCGTCGTAGACAAAGTTTTTGCCCGTCAGTTCACTGACGGTACGAATCAGGTCGGTTAGCTCGATATCCTTGAAATCGAGGGTGATGCCGACGCTATTATCCGTCGCCTGGGCTGAGGTGGATAACGGGCTCGCCAGCAACAGCGGGCACAACAGCAGAACCAGAAAGGCAAATGTGCAGTTTCGGATTAGCACTGTATGGTCTCCTTACTTGATTTCATATTGAAAATTCATCGAGTTGCCAGCACGCTGCAGGTCGATATTGAGTTTTTTAGCCTCGCGCAGTTGTTGGAAAACTTGCAGCCCTTTTTCCGGGCTGTCCAGAGCGGTGCCGTTGACGGAATGCAGAATGTCACCACGTTTCAGTCCCATTTGTGACAACAGGCTGCCACGTCGTATCCGTTTTATGATAAACCCTTGAGTTTTGCCATTGACAACATTGGGGTCAACACGTAGCTGTTTGATGATCCCGGCGATATTTTCGCGTGCTTCGGTGGCTATGACAGCGGGAATGATCCAGCGATTGTTGCCCAGGCTGCGAGCGAGAAGTTGTTGTTTTGCACCGGGAGCGGGTTTGGGTGTTGATGAAACAGCGGCACTGTTGTTTGTGCCGACAGGGTTCATCTCCAGAATCAGTCGAGTGCCGTCGCGGTTTTCGATCTCAACATGATCGCGCATCACTGCAATCAAGGTGCCGCTGCCGCGGATGTGTTGCCGCAGCCGGATTACCTCGATCTCTTTGCCGTTGTTAATCACCGCCAGTGAATTGTCGCCGGCGACCACGGTGCCCACCAATTTAAGGTTGTTTGGTGCGGTCAGTAACCGTTGATTGCCTGCGTTGGTGGTTTGGCTGCTGGCGAGGGCCGCTGCCTGAGCCGGTCGATTGGAATTGAAAATGTTGCGTTGCAGGATAATGCGGTTATCCGCTGGCGTGCGGCCCCGTTGCGCGGCTGATAGGCCAACAGATGTGGTTGATGATGAACGTTCCGCACGTAGACGAATCTCGCTTTCGCTGGTGACAAACCAGGCTAGGGATAGGCCGAGCAGGGCACACAACAAGACATAGTAGACGGGCAGACAACGGTAAAATAGAGTCAGCATGCATTATCCAACAGACGTAATTGGTTGATATCAGTGGGCAGTATAGCAGATATGCCCCATAGATAGAATGTCTATTCTCTGTCTGTTTTACAAGGTTAATATTGAAAGTGGATCCTATTTAATACGATAGAATAGCAGTCGGGAGAAGATTAGAATAGTCTTTTTTGCTTGGATGGCAATCATTATGATGTAGCATGAATAAAGACGAAGAGGGGGGGGCTGTTTAGAACGGATTTTGTGAGCGAGAAGCAAGGGATGTGTTGATCAACGGTGAAATTGAACGGTAGGTTTGAGCTGGGCCAGGGCTTTTACGGGAACTTAGCGCTGCCAGCAGCCGGTATTACGCGGACAGGAGCAGGCACAGGAAACGAGGATGTTTTCAGCCATACCGCAACCAATGGCCAGTTTGACCCCTTTGGCTTGAATGACCAATGGTCCGCCGTTGCTGGAGATGATTTCGACCTCTTCGCCGGGCATTAAGCCCATAGCATGCAGCTTGCTACGCAGTTTGGCGCCACCGGTAAAGCCTTTGACGAAAACAGTATCGCCACTTTTGCATTGAGATAGCGGACTCATAACGTTTCTCACGGTAAAAAGGGGGTGTGAAAACTTTCCGATGCATAATCCTTTCTATGTTATTCCGCAGTGACTAAAAGGTCAAGTGATAATGAGAATGGTTATCAATTTTACCTGAATCAGTTTTTACTGTATGTCTTTCAGCAGTGCAATGAGTTGGTCGGCAGGCAGTGGCTTGCTGAACAGGAACCCCTGCCCCTGATGGCAGTTTTTCTGGCGCAAAAATGCGGCTTGAGCCTCGGTTTCTATCCCCTCAGCAACGACCTTGAGGTTAAGGCTGTGGGCCAGGGCGATAACGGAGGAGGCAAGGGCCGCATCGTCTTCGTCACAGGTGACGCGTTCGATAAAGCATTTGTCAATCTTGAGCTTTGACAGTGGGAAGTAGCGCAGATAGCTCAGGGATGAATAGCCGGTGCCGAAATCATCAATGGCCAGTTTCAGGCCCAGGTCGGTCAACTCCAGCATGGTTGACGTCGCTTTGTCGACGCCATCCATGATCATGCTTTCAGTGATCTCCAGTTCTAGGATTGACGGATCAATGCCTGTTTCTTCGATAATCTGGGATACCGTGGTGACGAGATTGTTCTGACGGAATTGCAATGGTGACAGGTTGACGGCCACGGTGATGGATGTCATACCCTGTTGTTGCCAGGTGACCACCTGTTCGCAGGCGTTTCTCAGCACCCATTCACCGATGGGGACGATCAGGCCACACTCTTCCGCCAGGGGGATGAAGTCAAGGGGGGAGATCATTCCGTGCTGCGGGTGATTCCAGCGCACCAGGGCTTCGAGACCGGTAATCTTCTGACTGTCGAGATTGATTTGTGGTTGGTAGTAGACCACCAGTTGTTGTTTGTCGAGGGCTTTACGCAGATCGTTTTCCAACTGAAAGAATTTGTTGGTATGGCGGGTCATGTCCGCTTCGAAAAACTGATAGCGGTCTTTCCCCTCTTCTTTGGCACGTGTCAGTGCGACATCGGCGTTGGTCATCAGTTGTTTGGGGTCGTTGCCATCGTTCGGGTAGAGGCTGATGCCGATACTGGTCGTCAGGTATATCTCATGGTCGTTGAGCTTGAGCGGGCTGGAAAATTGCGCCAGAATCTGTTTGGCCATCCGGCTGACAGATGTAAGTTTGTGAACTCCTTCGATGATAACTGCAAATTCATCGCCACCGAGGCGGGCCAGAACTTCGCCGTTGCTAAAGCAGTCTTTGAGTCGCATGGCGATTTGCGATAAGGCCTGATCTCCAGCTTCTCGGCCAAGGGATTCGTTGATTTTTTTAAATCGATCCAAGCCGATAAACAGCAGGGCGACCTTGCTGGGTAAGTTGTTGCAGGCCAGCGACTGGGTTAGACGGTCGCGGAACAGAATGCGGTTGGGTAAGCTGGTTAGCAGATCATGATGGGACATGTAAAGCAGTCGGGATTCTTTTTCATCGAGGCTGGCTTCGAGTTTCAGGCGATCGGTTATATCGCGGGTGGTTTCAACGATGCCGGCAAACCGTCCCTTGTCGATCAAGGGTGATGCTTCAATCTCATAGATGTTCACATTGCCATCGCTTTGTTGGAGATGTTGGATGAATCGTATGGGGCCGTTGCTGTCGCGTACCGATTGGAGGGGGCAGGCGTTTTGACCGTTTCGCTCATGACAGTAGTTGTCGGAACAGGTGTCCCCATAATGATCGTTCAGATTGTTTTTGGCCGCGCGATTAAGCAGGATGATCTGCTTTTGATCGTTGATCACCCGTACTGGGTCAACGATACCATCAATGACAGTCTGCAAAAAGCAGCGCTGACGAATCAGTGTTTTGGTGGACTGTTCAACTTCGCTGGTGGTGACGGCGGCAATTTGCCGACTGAGCCCGGCACCGATCAGCAATGCCAGCACTGTCATGACAATGATTTGTTCAATATTGTTCCAGGCCCGGCGATTCAATTCACTGCGTAAAATCCCAAAATGGAGTATGGCCTCGGTGGTGCCGACATCAACCATGATGTGGTAATACTCACTGTCGTTGTGATCGGCGATGGTACGAATATCGATGTTGCGGGTTTCGCCGGTGGACAATGGCAGCAGTTCTTCGGGAAAACCCTGCTCAAAGGTGTGAATCAGAGGGACGTTGTTTAAGGTCAGATAGGCATAGGTGATCGCATTGTCGCTGCTGACGGTGCGTTTCAGGCGATGGAGGAGCTCCCGGTTGTCGTTCCATAAAACCTGGTCGGGTATCTGTGATGCGAGTAGGCGTGCTTGGGCGCTGTAGAAGGTTTTTGTCGCCTGATGATAATGGCTGGTTTCTGACACGATTGCCGTGACGCTGACGCCGACAATCAATAATGTTAATAATAGGAACGATCTCCAGAAAATTCTTTTTTTTAGGCTGTTCTGCTCTGTCGGAGCTATAAGTCGTTGCATAGACGGGCCATTTCTCGGCTGTGTTTTTCCTGTGAAGTTTCTTTAATTAAATGTAAAGTGAAAGTTAGCACAGATGACGTAGCAAAATCTATACCGATGGCAAACTAGACAGGAAATGAGGGTTGGTGGAAGGTGTCAGGCAGAGGATGGGTAAAAAGACCCACCCGCAGTGGGTGATATAACTCAGTCGTTCTTTTGTGGCTTTAACGTTGCGGCTATCGGTGGTGGCGCACAGGGAGGATGATGGCGACATGGGCGTGCTCTCCATCAATATCAGTAGCAGGGAGTAAAAGCCTAGTCGTGCAAGCATGAAATTCATCCTCGATGTTTGCAGTGTAGGTGTGCAGATGTTTTACTGTTGGCAATACTATGGGTAAAATGTACTTTGGTCATGTATTTTTAGCGCTGATGAATGGTGTCATCAGGTTTCGTTGGTTACTTTATTTCAGAAGGAAGTGATTATATGCGTGTATGGATCGTAATGCTGGTGGGATTGAGCCTCGCTCTTTTTGGATGCAAAACCGAGCAGCAGCAAGCTGTTAAGCTGGAGACACTGCAGCAGAAGGTCAGTTACAGCGTTGGCTTGGATATTGCGAAGAACTTTAAGGAAAATAATTTTGAGTTGGACAGTGGCCTGGTTTTGCGGGGGATCAAAGATGTTCAGAGTGACACTGAACCTCAACTCAGCGATGAGCAGATGGCTGAGGCGATGATGGAATTCCAAAAATATATGATGGAGGAATATCAGAAGCGCATTGCACGTCAGACCGAAGAAAATTCTGGCAAGGGGGGTGCGTTCCTTGCTGACAATGCGATGAAAGAAGGTGTTGTTGCTCTGGAAAGCGGCCTGCAGTACAAAGTGCTGGAGTCCGGGAGCGGAGCGGTGCCGCAGTTGTCGGATGTGGTTCGGGTGGACTACAGCGGCACCCTGATTGATGGTACCGAGTTCGATAGTTCTTACAAGCGGGGTGAGCCTGTTGAGTTCCCGGTTTCCGGTGTCATTGCCGGTTGGACGGAAGCTTTGCAGTTGATGAAAGAGGGCGACAAGTGGCAGTTGTTTATCCCGTCAGAGCTGGCCTATGGTGAGCGGGGGATGGGCAATGTGATTGAGCCGAATTCTGTGTTGGTTTTTGAGGTTGCACTGCACAAGGTGTTGGGAGGCGAGGAGCTGGCGCCTGCGGCAGCTTCGACGGAGATTCCCGAGGAAGCTTCTGTGAAAACTGAATAAATCACATCTGGATAAATTGAATGAAGAACAGGCTGTTGCCGAAAGGCAGCAGCCTGTTCTTGTGTGAAGAAAGCTTTTTATAGGGACAAGGAGAGACAGTCAGGGGATAACGGCGGTTAAGGTCAAATGGGTAAAACCATTTTCGTGCCCGTTCACTTCGTTTTCTCAAGACGCAGAGATCGCGGAGAAGGGCAAAACCAGACATTCAGGGTTAAGATCTAAACTAAAAAACAAGATTTTGACCTTGATCTTCCCTGCGCTCTTAGCGTTCTCTGCGCGAGACTGTTTTGACCTTCTTGGCGTTCTTTGCGGCTTGGCGCGATGCGGCTCTTGACCTGGCCTTGCTACAGGGGGGCGCTACAGTATTTGCAGAATTGGGCATCAGGATCGTGCCCATCGGCTCCGCAACTGGGGCAGGAGACGGTGGAGACGCTACGTTCCGTAGCACGCGACAGCCCAACGGTGACAATGCCGGTGGGGACGGCAATGATGCCGTAGCCCATGACCATAATCATCGAAGCCAGGATTTGGCCGAGATCGGTCTGGGGGGAGATGTCACCATAGCCGACGGTGGTCAGGGTGACGATGGCCCAGTAGATGCTGCGTGGAATGCTGGTGAAGCCGTTTGCTTCCCCCTCGACAACGTACATCAACGAGCCACAGATGATCACCAGGGTGGCGACGGCAAACATAAATACCGCGATCTTGCGGCCACTGGCGCGTAGCGCATTCAGCAGCAGATTCGCTTCATTAAGGTATTGCACCAGCTTTAAGACACGGAATACCCGCAGGATTCTCAGTACCCGGATCACCAGCAGATATTTACTGCCCGGCAGAAACAGGCTCAGGTAGCTTGGAGCGATGGCCAGCAGATCGACAATGCCGAAAAAACTGCCGGCGTATTTGAGCGGGCGGCCGATGCAGAGCAGTCGCAGCAGATATTCGATGCTGAACAGCAGCGTGAAGCCCCACTCGACGATGAGAAACCATTGGCCGAATTGGAGTTGCCAACGTGAAACACTGTCCAGCATGACCACAATGACACTGGCGATGATGCTGATGATCAGTAAAATATCGAACGCTTTGCCCGCCGGAGTTTCTGCTTCGAAGATGATTTCATGCAGTTGGTTGCGCCAGCCCGAGTATGCCGGTGGTCTCGATTCGGAAAAAGGGAGATGTTTTTTCATGCGAGGGCTCCAAAAATAGCGTAGATTAATTGTCTGCTAAGACAATAATGCTCTCATTTAGCGCTAGGGGATGATTTTATTTAGCTCGTCCCTGGGCGTGTGATTGTAATAATTCTCATCAGTTTACTGAGTCTTTCAATGTGTGTAAAGGGCAAGGAATAATGACAGAGGTTCAGCCACAGCTTGTTTTGATCGGTTGTGATCATTTTATTCATCATTGGCAACGCTCCCTCGGTGGCTGGGCACAGTGTCACCGTGCGGATGATGTTAACGATGGCGATGGCTCGGCGATCTGTGCCGGCTGCGTTGTGCTGGCGGAACTCGCTTCGAGGGAGTTTAGCCACTGGCTACAGCAGTCTGGAGCCTGTCGTCAGCAATGGCCGGTGATTGTTGTCGGTGATGGAGATGCTTTCGATTTCGACTGGGGAGGGCGATCTCCTCACAGCTGGCTGCCGAGTCAAAGCTCACCGGACCAGCTGTTGTTTGCCTTGCAGCAAGCCTGGCAGGTCGTGGTTGTTCGGGCACGCCAGAAAGATCCGTTGAACATGGCCAAAGACGATAGTCAACGCTTTCGTCAGGTGCAGGAGATGGCCCTGCTGCTCAACAGTAGCCGAAATTTTGATGAGCTGTTTCAGGGCATTGTTCGTCATGTGACACAAATTATGGCTGTAGATCGCACCAGCCTGTTTTTGCTCGATAGTGCATCAGGGCAGTTATGGACCAAGGTTGCCGAGGGGGTCGATGAGCAGATCCGTATGCCCGTCGGTGTTGGTCTGGCCGGGCGCTGTGCCAGCTCTGAGCAGTCGTTGCGCGTTAACGATGCCGCTAATCATGTCGATTTTGATTCCAGCTGGGATCGCCAGCTGGGCTATACCACCCATGCCGTGCTGTGCTTTCCCGTTTATAATCGTGCCCATGAACTTAAAGGGGTGCTGCAGATGATCAACAAATGTGACGGTTTGTTTGATGATCAGGATGACGAGCTGGCGGCGGTTTGCGCGGCTCAGGTCGGAGTGGCGCTGGAGAACTTTCAGCTGCTGGAAGAGTTGCGCCAGGGCTTTGAAAGCTTCATCCGTGCCCTGACCGAGACCCTGGATGCCAAACATCGCTTGACCGCTGGTCATTCCCATCGTGTCACCGAATATGCCTTGTTTCTTGGTCGCGCTCTGGCCCTGGATGAGGTGGCGCTCGATGTTTTGAAGTATGCGGCATTGCTGCATGATCTCGGTAAGATTGCCGTACCGGATCGGGTGTTGACAAAAAATGGCCGTTTCAGCGCTGAAGAGTTGTCGATGATGCAGAGCCATCCGTTGTGGACGGGACGTATTCTCGATCGGATGCTGTTGCCACGCCACTTGAAGCAGCTGCCTCAAGTCGCTTCAAGCCACCACGAACGGATGGATGGCAGTGGTTATCCTCAGGGGGCTGTTGCCGGACAGATCCCCTATCTGGCGCGGATTATTGCCGTCGCTGATGTGTTTGATGCGCTGTCATCCAAGCGTGATTATCCAAAATACGGTCAACAGGGTGAGTCAGGATTGGGCTATGGACCCCTTGATCTTGATCGTGTGTTCAGTATGATTGAGCAGGATGCAGACAGTCACCTCGATCCCATGGTTGTCGAAGCCGCATTGCGCCAGCGCCCCGCACTGGAACAGCTTTGCCGACAATTGCACGCAGAACAGCAGGAGGCCCATGTCTGATTTACACCAGCTGGAACTCAATCAACTTCTGGAACAATTTTTTCCGCAGCAGGCCAGCGATGTTCGACGGATGGTGGCGGATGTCGAGGCGTTGTATCGCGGTGAGTGGTCACAGTGGCAGGCTTGTCAGGTGGACTATCATAATATCGATCATGTGCGGGCCGTCTTGCTGGCGGCATTGCGGATATTGGCTGGATACGGAATGGAGCAGCACGGGGACAGCGAAGATCAACCGGTAAAGGAGCTTGTCGCTGCAGCGTTGTTTCATGACAGTGGCTATATCAAGCAATGGGATGAAGTAACGGGACGCGGTGGCCAGTACACTTTTGAGCATGTTCAGCGTAGCCAGCAGATGGTCGATCTCTATCTGCGGCAGCAATCCGATTGGAATGCGGAGCAACGTCAGACTGTGGTGGGATTGATTTCGGCAACAGAGATTATTGCCAGCCAGGAAATGATCCAACCGCTGCCTGAAAAATATCAGCTGATCTCGAAGATTCTCGCCAGTGCTGACCTGCTGGCTCAGGTGGCGGATGAATTTTACTTGGAACGTTTGCCGGAGTTGTTTTCTGAATTTGAGGAAGCCTATGTCGTCTGTGGTCGTGAGGCCCTCAAGGCGCGGGGAATCCATATCTTTCCTGATCTTGACGCTCTGTTAGCCGGTTCGGCCCGTTTTATCCGTCAGCAGGTGTTGCCGCGTCTGCTGGCTCTGGGGGATATGGAACGCTATCTGTGCGCTTTTTACGCCCGGCCTGTCAGTCCCTATCGGCAGCGTCTGCAGCAGAATTTGCGCCGCTTTGAATCATTTGAACGCTGACTGTTGCCGATTAAGCGTTTATTTGCTGGTCAGGCGGGTAATACCGTCCCAGTCGGGATCGGCAGGAGCGTGCTGTCGTGTTGCAATCCGTTGCAGGAACAGTTGACTTGGGCCATCCTGCGGTGACAACGTACGCAGCTGGGTGAAGCACTGTGCTGCCTGCGACCATTGTTGCTGACGATAGAGCGCCAGAGCTTGAGCGAACAGCTCCAGTTCCTGTTGCTGAAGGGACGTCAGTTGGTCATGAAATCCCATCAGTTCATAGATCGTCGTTGGCGTTGCCTTGCCTTTGACGATCACCCGATCAATCTCCCGCACAACAAAATCATCACCGAGCATTGCCGCCGTACTCTCTGAGAGGAGAATATGGGTGCCGTACAGCTTGTTCAGCCCCTCCAGGCGTGATGCCAGATTGACGCTGTCGCCGATCACCGTATAGTCCATAAATTCGTCACAACCGAGGTTGCCGATGGTGACTTCGCCGGTATTCAGTCCAATCCCCATCTCCAGTTGATCCAGTCCCGGTAGCGATTGTTGCTGTTTAAGATGGTGTAGCGTGCTGAGCATGTTTAACGAGGCGTTTGCGGCCTGGCGGGCATGGTGGGCACTGCTCACGGGGGCGCCGAAAAAAGCCAGAATGGCATCGCCGATCAGTTTGTCGAGGGTGCCGTGCTGTTGTTGGATTTGCGGGATCATTGCCGCAAAATAGTGGTTAAGCAGCTGCGTCGTCTGGTGGGCATCAAGTTGTTCGGCCAGACTGGTGAATGAACGCAGATCGGCAAAAAAGATCGTCAACTCCTGGCGTTGGCCGCCCATGTCGGGGGCAATGGTTCCCTGTACCAGGCGGTCAACAATACTTGTGGAGACATACTTGCCAAACATTCCCTTAATCCATTCGCTACGCTGACGTTCATGGACTTTTTGCAGGGAGAAGCCGGCCAGGTACTGTCCCCACACCGCAGCCAGCAGCGGCGGGGCTGTCAGCCAGTGGCCGTGATTGAATAACCACTGGCTGCTGCCGATGATGGCGGCACTGAGCAGCAATAGGCATAATGTGGCCGAACGTTTAGGGGCTTGTCGGTAAAAACGCCATTGACTGATGGCTGCGGCCAATAGAATCAGCACGGCGCTGAGTGTCTTGGACAGCGGGTGGATAAAGTGCTCATTGAGAATTGTTTCGATGGCATGGGCATGGCAGGCCAGACCTGGTTCCTTGGCTTTTTGAATGTTGGCGACCGTGGTGCCAAACTGGTTGGCAAAATCATGCCCCTGGCTGCGGTAACGGGTAAAGGGGGTGTTGAATACATCTTTTTCCGTCTTCAAGCTGCTGCCGATGAGGACGATCTTTCCTGCGACCTGCCGGGGGTCGAATTGATTATTGACCACGTCGATGTAGCTTAATTTCTGGAAAACATCGTCGGTGCCGTAATAGTTGATGTGTAATTCAGGATAAGGAAGCTTCAGCAGTTTTTGATCTGCCCTGCCAAGGCTGAAATAGTCAGGATGGGAGAAGTCAAACGTGTAGTCCAGATTGCGGTAGGTGCGGACCACTTCCAGAGCAAATGCCGGGATCAGTTGCAGCTGACCGTTTGCCAGCGGACTGGCATTGAGGAAGCGGATTTTGCGCAGGCAATCGTCGCGGTCCAGCGGCAGGTCGATGAAGCCATCACCGATCATCCCCTGTTGAAACACGGGCAGCGGCTCCAGGGCACCTAGGCCGGGGACGGCGGAGATACGGGCAAGGACGATGTTGTTGCTGTCGGCAATGGCTTTTGCCAGCCGCCGGTCGTGTTGTGGATTGTGAGCCGG
Source organism: Desulfuromonas sp. (assembly GCA_021162745.1). GTDB lineage: Bacteria > Desulfobacterota > Desulfuromonadia > Desulfuromonadales > Desulfuromonadaceae > Desulfuromonas. The sequence goes on from JAGGYC010000102.1 coordinate 31,019, forward strand.
GGCCGAAAAAATCATATCGAGGGCGATGATTTCACTGTCGGCCCGGGTCAGGTTGCCGATGGCCTGAGCCAGATCTTGACGCGACCAGAACGACTGCTGGCGGTGTAGTCCGGCGGCACTGGCTTCGTCCATGTAGACTAGAACGATTTGTCCAGAGGTGGGACGCGGTCCGCGTAGTTTGAAATGGAGGTCGTAGCACAACAGATTGAGCCAGCTGAATAAACCGAGGGCGTAGCAAAGCGTAACCATGGCAACAATGCTCAGGCCGAGCAGGGCGGCATTGCGGCGATAACGTGCCGTCAGGGTGGATAGATCAAGCATGGCTATTTCGATTCTACAACTGAAGCAGAGGCGTCGAGAGTCGTCCTTCAATCCCCCCCACCGGAGCCGAGGTGATGACGATGACCCGGCAGTTTTTCAAAATCTGGCTGGCGATATCTTCCTGACGCAAACGCGTGGCATCCGTGCTGCTGATCACCAGATTGGTGCGGGCCATCCCCTTGGCCTGTTGGGCGTTGGCAACAATGTAGCGTGGCCGCCGCTGACGTTGTTCGGCCCAGGCCTTGCCTACGGGATTGAGCAGTGCCCACCAGCTTGGCGGTTGGGGTTTAATCGCCATGAGGATCTGCTCAATACTGGCGTTACTGTGAACATAGCGTGCCAACCCGCGCTGAGTCATGGCGGATTGATGCACCCTGTTGAGGTCGTAGAGGGTTTGACCGTTGCTGGCACAGATTTTTGGAAATAGTCCCGGTTCAACGGCGGCTGTCTTTGCCAGGTTGCGCCCATCGATCACCAGCCAGGGAGCATCGGGTTTTTCCGGGCGTTGACTGAGATCGGGCAGGGGGAACTTCTGCCATTGCAATGGATGTTTTTTCAATTGATTGAGCAGCTGGGCCGTCAGTCCTTCAATGCCGTTGAGGGGGGTCACCAAGGTGATTTCAGCATAGGGGCGTTGGGCCTGGGCGGCGAACTCGCGCCGATGCTCGCGGTAGCGTAAAAAGGCTTTAAGCTTGAGCACAAAGGTGCCGTTGCCCAGCTTTTCAAGGGTGCGCCGGTCATCGAGCTGCAGGCCGGAGGCCAGTTTGACGATATTAGCGGCGGCAACCAGTTGTGCCGCACCGAGGGTTTTTTGTCGCGATTGATTGTTGTTGTCCGTATAGGCGCGGCCGGTGCCGAAGATCAGGCCGTTATCCCAATCGATCCAGCCGTTGCTGTAGTGTTCGATGTGGGGACTGAACAGGGGCGGTTGTTGAGCTGAAGCCGTGGAGGCCGTCAGGCTAAAGAGAAGGGCAAACAGCAGCAGGCGCATAGACATAGACACACTCCATTCAATGAAAAATGGCCTTGATCATAGCATGGCTTGCCGGGTGATGCATCTGTCTGAGGACTGATGGGAAGAAAGGGCATAAAAAAAGCGGAGCCCGCAGGTTCCGCTTTTTTGTCATAATGTACAGCTTATGTCAACTTACTTGATGTGGCAACCGCCACACTTGGTAGGACCATTGGTAGCCTTGTGGCAAACTTTGCACATCTTGCCGTGAGCGGTCTTCTTGTCGATGGCAATTTTAGCCGGAGCAGCATCGCCGTGGCATGCAGCATTTTTACAGCCACCGTCAACGAACTCGCTGTGAGCTTTGTGGTCAAAAGTAACAGCGCCTTTTTTTGCGTCTGGACAGTAGGTTACAACGTCAGCAGCAAAAGAAATTGAAGCAGCGAAAGCAACCAGCATTAAAGCAACGATCAGTTTTTTCATGTTTTCCTCCTAGGATGAATAAAATATTAAACGCGCCAAGACTAGATGGAAACGAGCCTGTGGTCAAGTTAAAATTTGTGTATGGTGTGCGAAACTCGGCATTTTTTTTGTTTCTATTGCTCCATAAAACCACCCCTTGTAAGGGTTTGAGATGTTCGTTATTGCCATTTGAATGGAATCTTGATAAACATGCAAAGTTAACCTGTAGCACATGCAAAGTTAACCTGTAGCGCAGATGGAGGCCGTCGTTTATGGATCAAAAAGTACAGATGTTGCTCGATACAATCAGAAAACTGATCCGTCGTGGAGCCCATCCTAATATTGAAAACCTGTTAAAAAAGACCCACCCGGCGGATATTGCCCACCTGTTTCGTTATCTGGATCTCAAAGAGCAGCATACGTTATTTCATTTGCTTGAAGATGTGGATACCGCTGCCGAGGTGTTGTCGGAGATTGAGCACAGTGTCAGTGCGCGGTTGCTGGAGCAGATCGAAAAAGAGACTATTGTCAATGTGTTGCAGCACATGTCCCACGATGATGCCGTCGATATCATCCAAAACATGCCTGAAGCGTTGGCCGAAGAGATTCTCGACAGTATGCAGGATGACATGTCGGATGAGATCGAACATCTCATGCAATACCCGGAGGATACGGCCGGTGGTATTATGTCCACCGAATTTTTCTCTCTGCGTGAGGATCTTACCGCCAAACAAGCCATTGAAGCGCTTCAGGAAGCCGAGCACGTTGAGATGGTTTTCTATATCTATGTGACCGACAGGCACAATCATCTGGTTGGTGTGTTGTCTCTGCGCCAATTGCTGACGGTGCCGCCCGGTCGTTTCCTGCGTGATATTGTTTCACCCGATGTGATCAGTGTTCGTGTCGATATGGACCAGGAAGAGGTGGCGCAGAAGGTTGCCAAGTACAATATTCTGGCGATTCCGGTTGTCGATGATCACAATAAGTTGCTGGGTATTATTACGGTTGATGATGTTATTGATGTCATGCGTCAGGAGGCGACGGAAGATATCTACAAGATGGCCGGTGCCAGCGATGAAGAGCTGATGTATGGTTATAAGGCGTTCAAGATTGCCCGCTTACGTCTGCCCTGGTTGTTGGTTAACCTGCTCGGTGGTGTTGTCACCGGTTATCTGATGTGGTGGTTCCAGCTCACCTTGAAAGAGGTGATCGCCCTGATCGCATTTATTCCTGTTATTACCGGCATGGGCGGCAATGTTGGTAGTCAGTCAGCGACCATTGTTGTACGCGGTTTTGCCACCGGGCGGATCGATTTTACCACCATGCGTCAGGTGTTTTTCAAAGAGCTGCGGGTTGGTCTGATCATGGGGCTGGTGTGTGGCCTGACCGTTGCGGGTATTGCGACGATTTGGCATCATAATGCCTATCTTGGACTGGTGGTTGGTGTGGCGATGGTCACAGCGATGACCGTTGCGGCGACCATGGGTGTTCTCGCCCCGGCTTTCTTCAAGCGGATCGGTGTCGATCCGGCTATTGCCTCGACCCCCTTTGTTCAAACCTCCAATGATATCACCGGCATTCTGATCTACTTCGGAACTGCGACCCTTTTTATTGATAAACTGCGCTAAAATGGCGTTGCAAAAAGTCCGCCCTACGGCGTTGCAGCATTTTTTCAAGACCTCGACATACAATCTGTATGCCTTCGCCCTTGAAAAACCACTACGCTTTGTTGGTCGAAATTTTTGTTTAGCCATTAAGTTTTGTTGACCATGTTTGATGAAACCCCCTGCGAAGCGATTATTCTCCGCTATACCAATTACGGCGAGGCGGATCGTATTGTCACGCTGCTCACCCGTGAGCATGGCGTATGCAGTGCTTTTGCCCGCAATGCTCGCAAAAGTCGGCGGCGTTTTGGTGGGGCGTTGCAGCCGTTCAGCCGCGTTCGGGTATCATGGCAGCAGCGTCGCCGTGCCGGTATGGCGCAGTTGGCGGAGGTGGAATTTCTGGATGGTGCCGGCGCATTGCTGGCAAATCTGGATGCGCTGGCGCTGGCCGCCTATGGCTGCGAACTGGTGTCGGCGTTGTTGCCGGAACAGCATCCTGCGCCGGAGGTCTATCAGGTTCTTGATGCTTTTCTGTGTTATCTGCCCGTCGCAGAATCGTTCCCTACGGCCCGTTTGCTGCTGGAGTTGCGCTTGCTCGATCTTGCCGGACTGTTACCGCATATCGGTCACTGCGCCAGTTGTTGGCAGCCCTTACGTGATGAATGGCTGCTGTTTGATGCCCGGCGCGGCGGCACCCTGTGTCCACGTTGTTGTCAGGATCGGGCCGGTGTGGTGGTGCAGGCGACAACCCTTGGTAGCCTGGTGCGATTGTTGCGTGTCGAGCATCATCTGTTTTCTGGTATCCGTTTAAGTGATCAGACTCTTGAGCAGGGGGCGGTACTCGTCCAGCAGGCTGTTGGCTACAGTGTCAGCCATCCGCTGAAAAGTGAGCAGTTTCTTGATCTGCTGGACGGTGGTCATAACGGAGTTTTGGCTTGACAGTGACTGGCCGAATAGGCTAGTAATTCTGGTTTTACAGCAGGTTGGCTCGTTGTTTTTCGGGTCGGCCTCTTTTTTCTCGACATCTTTTCCGACGGCTGCCGTTCAGGCCGCTTTCTCGGAGGTTATTGTGACTTTTCAGGATTTGATTCTGTCCCTACAGAATTACTGGGCACAGCAGGGCTGTATTATTCAGC
>JAGGYC010000157.1 GCA_021162745.1 Desulfuromonas sp.
CCAAGGCGGCCATCGACAGTGGTGTCGCCACCCGCGACATTGGTGATATCGGCAAATACACCGAGCACCTTGAAGCACTGCAAGGCCGCTCCAAGGAGATCATGCGCACCCTGATCAATAAAGCCAAGTCAGCTCGCAAACGGGTGGTGTTCCCGGAAGGGGACAATGAAAAGATCCTGCGTGCCGCACAAATTCTGGTGGATGAGCGCATTGCCATCCCCATCCTCCTCGGTCCAGAAAACAAGATCATCAACACCATCAAGGAACTGGGCCTGGATCTGCACGGCGTGCAGATCATCGACACCAAGGACAGCCCCAAGCATCGCGAGTATTCCAAGGAGCTGTTCAACCTGCGTCAACGCAAAGGGGTCACTCTGGCTGAGGCCAGCCGCACCATCTGTCGTGAGCGCAACTACTACGGCGCCATGATGGTTCACATGGGCGATGCCGACGCCATGCTGTCCGGTGTCGTTCATCACTACCCTGAAACCATTCGCCCGGCATTAGAGGTTATCGGTAAGAAAGAGGAAGTGCGCAGCGTTCATGGCCTATACATGATGGTGTTTAAAAAGCAGGTCGTATTCTGCGCCGATACTACGGTGAACATTGATCCCACGGCTGAAGAACTGGCGGAAACTGCCATTCTGGCCGCAGAAAAAGCGCGTCATTTCGATGTTGAGCCACGTATTGCCATGCTTTCGTTCTCCAACTTCGGCAGTGCCAACCACCCCTTCACCAACAAAGTAGCCAAAGCCACCAAGTTGGTTAAAGAATGGGCGCCCGAGCTGATTGTCGATGGTGAAATCCAGGCCAATGTGGCGTTGGATCCTGATCTGACCCAAGAGCAATATCCGTTCTCCGCCATCAAAGGCAATGCCAACGTTCTGGTTTTCCCTGATCTCAACTCCGGCAATATCTCCTATAAGCTGCTCAGCAAGCTAGGTGATGCCGAGGCCGTCGGTCCGATCCTCATGGGAACCAAGAAGCCGGTTCACGTGCTGCAACGTGGTGACGACGTCAACGATATCGTCAACATGGCGGCCGTCGCTGTCGTTGATGCACAGCAATCCATAAATTGTAAAGGTAACAACTGCTGCGATTAATATTCATTAACAGCTAAAAAAACACACAGGGAGGGGCGATTTCGCCCCTCCCTTTTTATATAGGCTCTCCTTTGCCCCCCCTCTATAAAGAGCGGTAAAGGGTTGTTGTTTTTTCAACACTTCAATTTGCTAACTACCTGTATAGAAGTGTCCATTTTCAGCGGGTTGAGTTATCTCCTCCGTGTCCGGCCGTTAGAAAAATGAACTGCCCCGCAGCAATCTACGGAGCATCAACAGCCTACAACCTTTGTTAAAAGCCTTGAGACCGAAAACACATCCACCGGGTGGTTGAAATCAGTGAACTGCTGGCGAAATTGCATGGACTCGACAAAGATAACTGCACTGAAATCCTCTGGTCAACGGCCATGCACGATGTCGGCAAAGTGACCATCCCCGCCCCCATTCTGCACAAACCGGCACAGCTTACCATCGACGAATTTGATGTCATAAAGACCCACACCTTCATCGGCTATGACATTTTAAAAAGATCCAGCAAACCCTTCTTTAAATCAGCAGCCATCATTGCCGATGTTTTTGATGCCCTGCTGCAAAAAAGATCCTACAAAAAATCATGGTCCATCGACGAGGTTACGGAGTATCTGATCTCATTGCGTGGCATTGCCTTTGAACCTGACCTGCTTGATCTTTTTCTGGAAAACATTTGATCCATTTGTTGCCATTGAGGAGAAACTGAAAGATCAAAACTCTCCAGAACTGTTTTGACTGATTCTCGAAATACCCTCTAATTCCGTTGGGTTCGCTTCGCGCTACTCAACCTACGAATATCTGCATTCAGACAGCTAGATTGAAAATGCAGTTGCATCAATCAACCAGTTAAAAGAAATATCGTCAAATGTTGAATCAGCGGTGAAAATTATATGCTAAGAATTCAGAGAATCATCCAGAGCATCGGTGGCAATTAAGACGAATTAGAAAAAATATTGCCAAATAGGTTTATTCAGAATAAAATCACGCTTAACATTTACAGGTAAGGATTTGTTAAATCGCAACTCTAATTAAGGCTGGACTAATTATGAGAATTAAAACAAAGTTATTAAGTGGAATTTCCGCCCTTATTCTATTGATGGCTGTTGTTGGTGCTGTTGGCTGGTATGGTTTGAACAAACTTGCTGGCGAGATGCATTCCGTTCTCCATCAACTGGAGATCGCCAAACAGGCCAACCAGACTCTGATTGATGTCAGCGAAACCCAGGGAGATGCCCAGCGCACGTTTCTTTACGAGGATGAGCAGTATGTCAACAAGGTCCAGGAGGGAATTGAGCGTGTTGTTGCTGCGGCTGACAACACCAAAGCCTTGGTAACATTGCAGAGCAACAAGGCCCTGGCGGACAAGGTTAAAACAGCGGCTACTGAATATGGTGAAGGTGTTTCCGACTGGTGGTATCTGCAAGAGGAGAAGGTCGAAAGTGGTCAGGAACGCGCTGCGGCGGCGGGCATGGCCCACGAAGAGATCCAGACGATGCTCGATTTTGAATTGGCATACGTTCGAAAAACGGCCAAAAGAGATATGATTGATATGGCCGAGCTCGATAACCTGGTTGAAGCTCAGGAGGTACTGAATGCCTTCAATCGAGTGCAGCTCTACGGTCAGAGGTACCTGTTGACTCGTACCGCCGCTCAACAACAACAAGCCGCGACACAGTGGCTTGCTGAACTCGATGCCTGTGAATATCAGATAGCAGATATGATTGATCTGTTCGAGGCACCAAATGTGATTGCTTCTCTAGAGAAGGTTAAAGGACATCTGGCAGCCTATCGCGACACCATTGAAGTGTATCAAACGGCAAATGAAACTCAGCATGAACAGCTGAGCGTTCTGAAGGCCGCTGCGGGTAGCGTCATGCAGGACAGTCGCAATGTACGTAGTGTCGTTTATAAAATGATCGAGGAGGTCAGTCAGCAGGCACAGGAGAGCGAGAGCAAAATGATCAACCTGATCCTGATCATCGGTCTGCTGGCGGCAGTGTTCGGGGTTGTCGTGGGACTCTTCTTGACGGGCAATATCACCAAGGGACTCAATTTTGTCGTCAGCACCCTGAATGCCATTGCCGGTAAAGGGGATGTCTCCGTCAGCATTGATCAGACCTATCTCAATCGCAGCGATGAGATCGGTGAGTTGAGCAAGGTTGCCGAACTGGTGCTGAACGATTATCGCACCATCACTCAGATGGCCAAAACACTGGCCAGCGGTGACTGGACCACCTCAATAAAGAGTAAATCTGCGCAGGATGAGATGAACCAGAATCTGGCCATGATGATTGAGGAAGTCAATAAAACCCTCGTCGTTGTCGCAGCCAGCGGTGACCAGATTGCCAGCGGTGCCGGACAGATCTCCGACTCCAGCCAGTCCCTCTCCCAGGGTGCTACCGAATCGGCAGCCTCACTGGAAGAGATCACCAGTTCCATGAACGAGATGGGTTCACAGACAACGCAAAATGCTGAAAATGCCGGTCAGGCCAACAGATTGGCCGACGAAGCTCAATCCGCCGCCCAAAAAGGCAATGACCAAATGCAGGAGATGGTTGCCGCCATGGCTGAAATCAACGAAGCCGGGCAGAACATCTCAAAGATTATCAAGGTGATCGACGAGATCGCCTTCCAGACCAACCTGCTGGCCCTCAATGCAGCCGTCGAGGCCGCCCGCGCCGGACAGCACGGTAAAGGCTTTGCCGTCGTCGCCGAAGAGGTTCGAAATTTGGCGGCCCGTAGCGCCAAAGCAGCCAGTGAAACCGCTGAGCTGATCGAGGGTTCCGTGGCAAAAACCGAACGCGGTTCTTCCATTGCCGACCAGACGTCAAAAGCTTTGCACGAAATCGTCAACGGCATCGGCAAGGTTAACGATCTGGTTGCGGAGATCGCAACCGCCAGCAATGAACAAGCCCAGGGAATTTCCCAGGTCAATCAGGGCCTCGGCCAGATCGACCAGGTGACCCAGCAGAATACCGCCAACGCCGAAGAGAGTGCGGCAGCAGCAGAAGAGCTGAACAGCCAGGCTGTGCAGCTTCAGGAAATGCTACAGCGCTTTACCTTAAGCGGCGTTGCTCAGCAGGCACAACAACCCGCTATGGCGACTATTGCACCGGTTGCTGCGACGGGCTGGAACGAAATGCCAACATCGCAACCACAGCTTGGCACGAGTGAACAAATTCACCTCGATGATGACGAATTCGGCAAATTCTAGAGCAATTCTGCGGCCTCCGTTGGACATGTCCAACGGAGGCCGTATTACTACCCTGACCCAAAATAACATGGCAAATGCTGTTGTAGCCGTATCCGATTTGTTAATCGTCACCCCCTGAAGTCCTCTTTTATTCCTCCCCCAATCCTGCTATGATCAACCATTATTTCACACCTATGGAGATCCTAAACCATGCGCCAATCTATGCGTTATATGAGTACTCGCGGCCAGGTTCGCGATTTATCGTTTAAAGATGCCGTCATGATGGGACTGGCCAACGACGGCGGTCTGCTGTTGCCGCAGCAGATTCCAGCTATCAGCCCGGAGCAGCTGCTCGAGTATCGCCAGATGAGCTACCCACAAATCGCCTTTGATATCATCTCCCGCTTTACCGGCGACGACTTTGATGCCGCCGATCTGAAAGAGCTGATTGAGCGCTCCTACGCCACTTTTGAGCACCCCGAGGTAACGCCGGTGGTCAAGAAGGATGGCGTCTACATCCTCGAACTGTTCCACGGCCCTACCCTGGCGTTCAAGGACGTGGCCTTGCAATTTTTGGGCAACCTGTTTGAGTATCTGCTCGAAGAGCGCGACGAGAAGATGAACATCCTCGGCGCTACCTCGGGTGACACCGGCAGCGCTGCCATCTACGGCGTGCGCGGCAAAGAGCGGATCAACATCTTCATTATGTATCCTCACGGCAAGGTATCGCCGATCCAGGAATTGCAGATGACCACTGTCACCGATGCCAACGTCTTCAACCTGGCCATTCGCGGCACCTTTGACGACGGCCAGCGCATCATCAAGGAAGCGTTCGGCGATCTCGATTTTAAAGCCAAATACAACCTGGGTGCCGTCAACTCCATCAACTGGGCCCGCGTTCTGGCCCAGATCGTCTACTACTTTTACGCCTTCAGCCGCGTACAACCGCAGGAAGACTGCGATCAGGTGGACTTCTCGGTCCCCACCGGCAACTTCGGCGACATCTTCGCCGGTTACATGGCCAAGCGGATGGGCTTGCCCATTGGCAAGCTGATTTTGGCCACCAACGAGAACAATATCCTGTCGCGCTTTGTATTGAACGGCGACTACTCGGTGGGCAATGTGGTGGAAACCCTGTCACCGTCGATGGATATCCAGATCGCCAGCAACTTCGAGCGCTACCTGTTCTATCTGCTCGGCGAAGACAGCGAGTCACTATGCGGTCTGATGGAGAGCTTTTCCAGCAGCAAAAGCCTGCAGTTCGACGAGCAACTGCAAGCCAAGGTGCGCGAGGACTTTACCGCCCTCACCGTCGATAAAGCCGCCACCATCGAGCAGATCAGCGATTTCCATCAGCGCACCGGCTATGTCCTTGATCCCCACACCGCCGTCGGCGTACGCGCCGGTGAGCAGCTGAGTGATCCCGACATCCCGGTGGTGTGCCTGGCCACTGCCCATCCGGCCAAGTTCGGCGAAGCGGTGCAGCAGGCCATTGGTCAAGACCCGGAGATGCCCGCCTCGCTACAGGGGATTGAAGAGCGGGAAAAACGTTGCGACTTGATCAACGCCGACACCGAGCAAGTTAAAGCCTATCTGGTTGAGCGCGCACGCTAATTCATTCCCATACAGATCAATAAATGAAAAAGGCTCCTCAATTTCTGAGAAGCCTTTTTTGCGTTGAACCCACTGAGTCAACCGGCTATCATTTACCCCATGCAACCCTATTGTCCCCCCATCTACCTGCGCAGCGGTCATCTACAGACCATCTACCCGCCCCTGTTTCGCAAGATATCGCAACCCCCGTACAGCCGCGAACGGATCACCACCCCGGACAATGATTTTATCGACCTCGATTGGTCGACGGTGGGCAGCCGCACTCTGGCGATTGTGTCTCATGGACTGGAAGGGAATTCGACCCGCTCCTATATCACCGGCATGGTCAAGGCGCTCAACGAGGCGGGCATCGATGCGCTGGCGTGGAATTATCGCGGTTGCAGCGGTGAGCCCAACCGACAACGGATCATGTATCACAACGGCGCCACCTACGACCTCGACAGCGTGGTACGTCATGCCATTGCCACAGGTCGCTACGAGCGGGTCTTTCTCATCGGCTTTTCCATGGGCGGCAACCTCACCCTGCTCTACGCCGGAGAACAGGGCAAGCGGATCCATCCCCTCATCAGTGGGGCCATCACCTTTTCGGTGCCATGCGATCTCAGCCACAGCAGCCAAGCGCTGACCCACCCGGCCTGTGTCATCTACATGAAACGGTTTCTGCTCGAACTGCAGCAGAAGGTCAAAGCCAAAATGGCGCTCTATCCGGCAGAAATAACAGACGACGGCTATCACCAGATCAAAAACTTCAAGCAGTTTGACGACCGTTACACGGCGCCGCTGCACAACTTTAAATCAGCAGAGGATTACTGGCAAAAGTGTAGCTGCAACCGGCTGCTGCACAGCATCGCTATTCCCTCACTCATCGTCAACGCCCTGGACGATCCGTTTTTGATCAACGAGTGCTACCCGTACGAGCTGGTGAAAGAGAATCAAAAGATCAGAATGGAAACACCCCGCCATGGCGGCCATGTAGGATTCATGTTGCGTGGGGGAACCTACTGGTCGGAACAACGAGCACTGCAGTTTATTGTTTCATCACGCTAGCAGACTGTCGATCTTGACCAACCGCTGCGAATCATGACCAATGATTTTAATCATGGGAGTTAAAACTCGCAGGAACAAAGAAAAAAAGCCTGATCAACTTAATGATCAAGCCCTTTCTATAAGTGGAGCGGGAAACGAGATCCGAACTCGCGACAACAAAATAAACAGGCTAAAAAAAGTGTAAATCAACCGATTCTCCGGCGCCAACTTCCCTTCGCTCCGCTGGCAAAACCACCAAGGCATTGGCTCTAAGCATGGTATTTAACACCCCGGTATTCTGGTTGCCAGCACTTTCAACAACCAACCCGTTGTCCGTATCTTGTGCCCGAACACGTAAAAAACGAGTTTTTCCCGAATTATTACGAAGTATTCCTTTGACCTTCGCTTTTTGCAATGGCCGCAACAAATTACGGTGCCCCATCATCTTCAGCAGCGCAGGGCGCACCAATTCTTCAAAAGCGATCATGCTCGAAACCGGATTACCCGGCAGCGAGAACACTGCGGTACCGTCTTTAATGCCGAAACCTGATGGACCGCCCGGCTTCATAACTACTCTTTGAAAAAGCTGTTCAACTCCCGATTTATTCAAGGTTTCGTAAACAAAGTCACGATCTCCGGCGGAAGCACCTGCAGTGGTAATCAGGATGTCAGCCTGCAATCCTTGTATAACCTTATCCAAGATACTTTCAAAATTATCCCGTGCAATACCCAGCAGTTGTGGCACGGCACCGATCTCGCGGACAGCTGCGGCCAAAGAATAGGCATTGCTATCAACAATCTGCCCCGCTCCAGGGATCTCTCCCGGAGGAACAAGTTCGTCACCGGTCGACAAAATAGCCACTTTCGGGCACCGGACAACATGCATATCAAGCCGATTAAACGCAGCCAGCAGATTAATTTCAGCGGCACGCAGAACCGTTCCGACCTGAATCTTCACTTCACCATAAGCAATATCGCTGCCGCTAGCTCGAATATAGTCTTCTACGGCAACCGCAGTTTTAAGGGTAATAACCCCATTCACGTCGTCCACATTTTCAATCGGCACAATCGCATCGCAACCTGCCGGAATCGGAGCACCGGTCATGATTCGCACTGCACAGCCACTGATGACACGGATATTTTCAGCGGATTTTCCGGCCGGTAGATAAGCCGTCACTCGCAGCTGACCGCCAGCCCTGCAGTCCGCCGCCCTGACAGCAAAACCGTCCATTTCGGAGTTATCCCAACGTGGGAGATTACAGGGAGCCTTCACTTCTTCGGCGGCAACCCGGCCAACCAGTTCCAGCAAACCGACAGATTCGCTTGCTAAAGGCAGACACTTCGACAGGACTAATTCTCTTGCTTCTTGCAGGGATACGGCCATAAAGGGGCTCTCTTCCAGATTGTGTGGGTAAAAGTACTTCATTTTCGAGTTTTATTCGAAAGAAGAAAACCTTGTCCTCAGGGCAAGGTCAGAGATCATAGGCTTTGCCATATGAACGACTCAATGTTACCCCATTAGGAGAGTTGTCCCCACAACTATCACCTAAAGGAGTAA
>JAGGYC010000035.1 GCA_021162745.1 Desulfuromonas sp.
GCTTGATAGTGCTTGATAGTGCTTGATAGTGCTTGATAGTGCTTGATAGTGCTTGATAGTGCTTGATAGTGCTTGATAGTGCTTGATAGTGCTTGATAGTGCTTGATAGTGCTTGATTTATGGCTGAACGAGGGGACGTAGTGATGACACAGCGACAAAGCGTGGTTTTAAATGGCCACGATCTGACAGTTGAAGAGATTATCGCCGTAGGCGTTGGTGATTTTAAGGTTGAATTGGATGAGCAGGCCCTGGAGCGCTGTCGTGCCAGCCGGACATTTTTGGAAGAGGCCGTGGCCGCCAAGCATATCATCTACGGTGTGAATACCTCTTTTGGCCCCATGTGTAACAAGATTATCGATGATAACCAGATTGAGGCGCTACAGGTCAACCTGATTCGCAGCCATGCGGCCGGACTCGGTGATCCACTCAAACCGTATATTGCCCAGGCGGTGATGTTGATCCGTCTCAATACGCTGGTCAAAGGTTATAGCGGGGTGCGCCTGCAGCTGCTGGAGTTCATGCAGTGGATGATCAACAACGGTATCGCCCCTTACATTCCTGAATGCGGCAGTGTCGGCGCCTCCGGTGATCTGATCCATCTTGCCCATCTGTCTCTGGCGATCATTGGCGAAGGCAATGTTTATTATCGTGATCAGTTGCGCCCGGTGGCTGAGGTGTTTGCCGAGTTGGGTCGTGAACCGATGCGGCTGAGTTTCAAAGAGGGGATCGCCCTGATGAATGGCACCAGTGCCATGACGGCCCTGGCCGCCTTTGCGATCTATGGTGCAAAGAAACTGTTGCGGGTTAGTTATGTCACCGGTGCCTTCGGTATCGAACTGTTTGGCGGTATCGACGACGCCTTTGATGAGGATCTGCACTGGGTCAAACCCCATCCCGGCCAGCTGGCGACAGCGGAAACGATCCGCAATCTCTATCGTGGTTCAGGCAACATCACCCTGCGTGAAGAGATGCACGATCTGATCCGTGATCAGCATCAAGAAGGATTGGTGTTCGAAACCAGTATCAATGTGCAGGATGTCTATTCGATCCGTTGTACACCGCAAGTGCTGGCGCCGGTGACGGAGATGATCGAAGCGGCGACCCGCACCGTTGAGGTGGAAGCCAACTCCTCCAACGATAATCCGATCATTATCCCGGACAAAAATAAGATTATCCATGGCGGTAACTTCCACGGCCAGAGTATCGGTTTTGCCATGGATGCGCTCTGTGTCAGCCTGTCCACCCTGTGTAATCTGTCAGAGCGGCGATTAAACAAGCTGCTCGATAAAAACCTTAATGAAGGCTTGCCCGAGCACCTCATTCCCGGAACCCTTGGTTTGACTATGGGTTTCATGGGGGCGCAGTACCTGGCCACATCGACAACGGCTGAAAACCGTCAGTTGGCGAATCCGGTCAGTACCAACAGCATCTCCTGCAATGCGTCCAATCAGGATGTGGTGAGTATGGGGACGGTCGCGGCGCGCAAGGCCTTTAAACTGGTGAGTAACGCCAAACATATTCTGACCATGGAGGTGCTGGCCGATCTGCAGGCGTTGTCGTTTCGCAATGCCGATCGTCTCGGGTTGGGCACCTCACGCATCTATGCATTACTTAAAGAAGATTTTCAGGTTTATGACAACAGTCGGGTGTTCCATGACGATCTGGTCAAGTTGCGCAAGATTCTGTTTTCCAGTCAGCTGTTTGATAACCTGACGTGTTATTGGCAGGCTGATGGGCAGGCAGAGCAATAACATGGTTGACGACGCTTTAACACTGCCCATGGCGGTGCAATCGCTGTTGCCCCATCGACCGCCCATGTTGTTGGTGGACGAGTTGATCGCCTTTGAATCCGGCGATGGAACCGTATCTGCCCAGGTGAAAATGGGAGATCTTTTTGTCGATGGTGACGGTCAGCTGGAGAACACGGCGTTGGTGGAGTTGATTGCCCAGTCTTATGCGGCGATCAAGGGCTATGAAGATACCCTGAACCAGGTTGCGGTAAAACAGGGCTATCTGGTCGGCAGCCGTAAGATCAGTTTTCTGAAAACGGTTTATGCCGGTGATTCGTTGATGATCGATATCACCACCTCGGCTATCCTTGAGGGTTTTTCTGTTATCGCCGGCGTGGTTAAACGTGGTGACGAGACCGTGGCCGAAGGGAGCGTTAAATTATGGATACCCTGAGAATATGGCTGGCTTCAGCGACAATTATTCTGATTGTTCTGCTGTCCGCTATGGCCTGGGCCGATGAGGTGATTGTTGAACCACCAGCGGATGAAGTCAATACGATCTGTGCCGCAGAGGGTATTCTTCCACAACTGGCTGAGCGCATTCGCAGTGCCGCTGCACAGGTTAATACCCTGTCGAGCCGCTTTGAGCAGCAGAAATATCTGAGCATGTTTGCGGAAACCCTGCAATCAAGTGGTCAGTTCTATTATCAACGTCCCGACCTGTTGCGTTGGGAGTTGCTGGAGCCGGTGGTATCCGGTTTTGTGTTACAGGGCGACCATGGCCAGCGTTGGCATGGTCGAATTAAGGGGAGCGAATCCTTTAAACTCGATCAGGATCCGGCTATGAGTCTGATTGCCAAGCAGTTATTTGCCTGGGCCCGTGCCGATCTTGATTGGTTGCAGCAGCACTACCATATTGACATGGTCAGTGATCAGCCGATCCGCTTGCGCCTTATTCCACCTGCAGGGCAGGGTGGTGGTTTTCTCGATCATCTATTGATTGAGTTTGCCGAATCGGCCAGTTATGTGGCCCAGGTTGAGATCCATGAGCAGGATGGCGATTACACGCGGATCATCTTCAACCAGACCCAAATGAACATACCGATTTCTGACGGGCTGTTTGTTAGACGTGGTGCGGAGTGATCTGACCTTGATGTTTGCTGATCTTTACACATATCTGGCACTCCGACCACGCCGGGTGATGGTCGGTTATCTGCTGTTTGTACTGTTCAGCCTGTCGTGTCTGTTGCTGGTGGAACAGCAGGAAAATATAGAATCATTACTCCCCGATTCTAGTCAGGGAACGGTTCGTCGTGATTTTGACTGGTTACAGAAAGCGCCTTTTGCGCGTAAAATTCTGATTGATCTCTACGGTGATGAATCGGTCACCTCGCAGCAGTTGCAGCAGATCAGTGATGCCTTGGTGGGCGCGTTGGATTCGCCGTTGTTTGTTGAGGTGCTGAATGGTCCGCCCGTCGAGATGGCACCAAACTTTTTTTCGTCATTGAGCCAGGCCTTGCCGCGCCTGGCGACAGCCGAGGATTTACAGCAGATTGATCAGCGTCTGCAACCGCAGATGTTGCAACGGCGTCTGCAACAGATCAAAGAACAGTTGCTGACCCCCCAGGGCTGGTGGACAAAACAGCAGTTGCAGCACGATCCGTTAGCGCTGTGGCAGTTGACCGCCGGACATCTCCGTCAACTCAATCCGATGGCCGGGGCGCAAACCACCCAGCGTGGCTTCATCAGTGCCGATGGTCGCCATCGGCTGGTTGTGGCCGACAGCACTATTGATATCGGCGATGTGCAGGGCAGTGAACGACTGCTCGCCACCGTGCAACAGGCGCTGGTAAAGGCGGTGCCGTCAACGGTAACCGCCACTGTCGTCAGCGGTCATCTGTACACCCTGGCCAACGCCCATACCATACAGCGTGATCTGCGCGTGGTGCTTGGCGCGGCAACGGTGGCAATCATCTTGATTTTCATTGTGTTGCTGCGTAGTCGTCGGGCCTTATACGTGTTTATTCTGCCGGCGTCGGTGCTGGGTGTTGCTGCCGGGACCGTTGCCTTGTTTTTTCCGACGGTGTCGGGGATCACCATCGGTTTTGGTGCCGTGCTGCTCGGAATCACCGTTGATTTTACCCTGCACGTGTTTTTTGCCGTGCGCGATGTTGGGCCAACAGCCAGGGCGGTGCAGCTACTGAGTCGACCGTTGATCGGCGGCGCACTGACCAGTTTTCTCGCTTTCAGTGTGCTGTTGCGCTCAACCCTGCCCGGTCAGCGACAACTAGCAGTGTTTTCCATGACGGCCATTGTCGTGGCGCTGATCCTGGCCCTGGTGGTGATGCCGCATCTGTGTGGCCGGGGCGATCACGCCATGGCATCCATGGCTGAAGGGCGACGGCCGCATAAAAAGCCGGGGCGAATCGCCATGTGGATATGGCTGCTGGTGCTGGCGTTGTCGGCTGGGGGCCTGGGCCGGTTGCAGTTTGATGGTGATTTACGCCGCTTGAGTGTCGCTACTCCGGCGTTGCAACATGGGGAACAGCTGTTGCAACAGGTGTGGGGCAATGTGCGTGGTCAGGCGTTGCTGTTTGCCCGTGGTACGACGCTGGATGAGGCATTGCAAGTCAACGATACGATGTTTCAGCAGGTGAGACAATCCCACCCTGATTCGCCATTTGTCAGTGTGGCAGCGCTGTTGCCCAGCCGTGAACAACAGCAGCATAATGAGCAACGCTGGTTGGTGTTCTGGGCCCAGCGGCAGGATGCATTGACCCGGTTGACGCAACTGGCGGCGGAGCAGGGCTTTTCGGCGACGGCATTCAGTTCCTTTGTGGATGGCCTGGCCGCACCGAGTCCCCCCTTAGATCTGCCCTTTTGGAAAAAAGCGGGTCTTGATGCCTTGATCGATGGCCTGATGATCAACGGTGATGGTAAATCAACGATGGGGGGCAGTGAAGTTGCCGTCGTTTCCCTGTTGGACGAATCTCAACTGACGGATGAACTGCGGCGCAATCTGGAGAAGATTCCCGGTGCTCTGGTGGTTGCCCAGGGCAATTTTCGCCAGCAACTCAGTGGTCAGGTCGCCGCAGACTTCAGGACATTTATCTTCTCAGCCATGATGGTCGTCTGTGCCGTGCTGTTGCTGTGGTATCGGCGGCTGAAGATGATTGTACTGGCCTTGTTGCCGGTCGGTAGTGGCTTATTATTCATGTTCGGTTGTATGGGTTGGGCAGGATTGAGTTTTAATCTGTTTAATGTCATCGCAGCGATACTGATTATCGGTCTGGGCGTCGATTACGGTATTTTCATGCTTAACCGCTGCCAGGGGCTTGGTGGTCGGCATACCGACCGGGCGGTGCTGGTGTCGGCATTGACCACCATTGCCGGTTTCGGCTCTTTGGCGCTGGCCAGACATCCGGCCATGTATTCCATCGGCGTGACGGTATTGCTCGGTATCAGTGCGGCGGTGTTTACTGCCCTGACGATTGTTCCCCTTGGTTATCGCTGGCTCTACCCGTTGGCGGCGAAGGATTGATGGTGATGTGCGTATATATTTTGCTGCTGTTTTTATTGCTGAGTAGTGGTTGTGCGAAGGGGCCTTTTTTGCCGCATCCACAACCGCCATTGCCAATATCGCCGCAGTTATCAAAAACACAGCTGCTGGAAAAGTGTTGGTTGGCACCCGGGCATCGCTATCTGTGCCGCCATAGCGGCGTGCTGAAACTGTTGTGGCGTGAAATCCCTCTTGAGGGGATGATCCGTTTTGATACCACGCTACAACAGGCGCGACTGGTGGGCATGGATAGTATGGGGGTCAAGTTGTTTGATCTGTCGGTGACGGCAACCGATCACACCCTCAATTATCTGCTGCCGTTGCTGGAGGAACATCCACAGTTGCCCGAGATGGTGGCGAGCAGTGTTCGGCATATTTTCTTGACCCCGAATCCACAGCCCGAAGACCGGCTGACACGGGTGGGTGAGGATGAAGTCTATCAGTACGTTTTGAGCTCAGCTCGTGATGAAGAGGTGATATTTACCTTCGGCGGTGATCCGGTTCATTTGCAACAAAAGACCTACCACTTTGATCGCCGGCATGGCCGGGTGGATTATTACGAATATGGCGATCAGGATGGTGATCAGAATGTCGATCAGGATGGCATGTTGGTGCCGGCAGGCATTGTTCTTGAGGATGACAGCGGTTATCGCTTGACGCTGTGGGTGCAGGAGATCAGAGAATTATGATGAGTCCAATGCGTCAGGCATTGCTCGATTGTCGCGTTGGTGAGGCGCAGTGTCCGCCCCAACAGGCGACTCAGCGCTATATTTTACCAACGGATTTTCCCGGTTTCGATGGCCACTTTCCCGGCTATCCTATCGTTCCAGCGGTGGTGCAGGTGTTGATGGCTCAGCAGGTTGCGCAGCAGGCCGGTTTGATACCATTGCCGGTTGTGGCCGTGGAACGAGCGAAGTTTCATCGCCAGTTACGCCCCGATGAAGATATTACAGTGCAGTGTTGTTTTAAGGAAATACGTGGTAAACAAGTGATCGATGCTCGATTGCTGGTTGATGATGAGTTGGCGTCGGCATTTTGGATCACCCTGGCCTCCCAGGAGGTAGAACATGGCTAAAAAACGCTGGTTCCCCCGTGTTTCAGGGGCTCCTGAACCGCTAACCTTCAGTGTTGAACGTCAGGTGCGCTTTGAAGAAGTGGATGCTGTCGGCATTGTCTGGCACGGCCGTTATCCGAGTTACTTTGAGGATGCTCGTGTCGCCCTTGGTGCTCAGTATGGACTCGGTTATATGGATTTTTATGCCCAGGGGATCCTCGCTCCGATTAAGAAGATGCACATCGATTACCACTGGCCACTGCGTTTTGAAGATCCCTTTACCATTGAGGGTCGCTGGCACTGGAGCGAGGCAGCGAGACTTAATTATGAGTTTATCCTGCGTAATGCTGAACAACAAATCGTAACTAGTGGTTACAGTGTACAGATGCTCCTTGATCTGGAACATAACCTGTTGGTGGTTCCGCCACCATTTTATCAAGAGTTTCTACAGCGCTGGAAAGAGGGGACTCTGTGAGAAAAGTTCTGATCACCGATAGTGCGTTGGTTACGGGACTCGGTGATGATCTGACCACGACCTGGCGGCGACTGCTGGCCGGGGACAGCGCAATTCGTGCCGTTGAGAATTTTGACACTGGCAACTATGTTTCTTCTGTTGCCGCCTTGATCAATGATCTACCGGTCACAGATGGCCAGTCGCGTCTCTATCCGTTGTTGGAGCGCCTGTTGTCTCAGTTGTCACCACTGCCCCCGTTAACCTCAATGCCAACGCGACTGCTGACGGCGACCACTAAGGGGGCCATCGACCTGTTGGAGCAGCAGTGCCGTGATCAGGCTGAGTTTTCTCAGCTGTTGACAACCCTGCCAGGCGCTATGACGCAGTGGTTGAATCAGCGTTTAGCGTTAAATGATCGGGCACAGAATATCAATGCTGCCTGTGCGTCATCGACCTTGGCCATCGCCCGCGGTGCGGCGATGATTGCTCACGGACAGGCCGAGGTGGTACTGGTGGTGTGTGCCGATCTGGTCAGTGAATTTGTTTTTTCCGGTTTTTCAGCCCTGCAGGCGTTATCGCCTGGGGCGAGTCGACCGTTTGATGCCGAACGCTGTGGTTTGACCCTCGGTGAAGGGGCGGCTGCCGTGGTGTTGATGAGTGAACAGGCGGCCGAGCAGCACCAACGCCCTTGTCAGGCGCAACTGTGCGGCTGGGGGGCCGCCAACGATGCCAACCATATCACGGCTCCGGCGCGTGATGGCTGCGGTTTGATCCAGGCGGTGAACCAGGCTTTGACACGTGCAGAGATCGATGCTGACCGGGTTGACGCCATCAGTGCCCACGGTACCGGTACCGTGTATAACGATATGATGGAGTTGACCGCGTTCGAATCGCTGTTTGCCGGGCGTAATCTGTCGATCTCCTCCGTGAAAGGGGCATTCGGCCATACCCTGGGTGCCGCCGGCGGGATTGAAACGGTTCTGGCGATTCCAACCCTGAATGATCGGTTGGTGCCACCGACCTGTGGTTTTGTTACGGCGGAGCAGTTCGCCGATGGCCAGGTGAGCAGCCAGCCACAGCCCTTTAGTGGTGATATGCTGCTGTCAACCAATTCGGGTTTTGGTGGTGTCAATGCCGCCCTGCTGATCAAGCGGGGGGACAATGGATAGCAGTCAATTTAACGCGCGGATCAGTGGTTTCGGCTGGGTGTCCAGCTCTGGATTCGGCTGCGGACACAGTAGTGATTTTAATGGTTTTGCAGCCGGTGAGCTGCCGCAGGTTCAACGTCAGGACCTGTTTGACAAGCCGGATCGTCGCTTCGGTCGCATGGATTCTTTTTCCCGCTTGGGGCTGGCGGCTATTACCCTGGCGCTGCGTGATGCGGGTCTTGAAGCCTGGCAGCAAAAACGTCCGGTCGCCTTGCTGGCCGAGACGACGACGGGTTGTCTGCAGACCGATTGTGACTATTATGCCACCGTGCTTCCCGATCAGGGAGCATTGGCCAGCCCGCAGCTGTTTGCCTACACGTTGTCCAATACCTTCCTTGGTGAAGCGGCACTGCGCTTTGGTTTGACGGGTAATTGCCAGGTGATTAACAGCTGTGATGCTACGGCATTGTCGGTGATACACAGTGCCCTTGATCTGTTGCAATGGCAGGAAAGTGAGGCCGTGGCTGTCGGTTTTTGTGACCTGACAGACTACGGAGCACTGGCCGCGCCCGGTGCGCTGTTTATGGTTGTCGAGCCGACAGAGCAGGACGCACAAGGGTTGATTCTGAACCGTGATAATGATGGTCAGCTGAGACTTAATGATCAGCCTATTGATGAATTGAATCAACTGCTGATGTTGTTGTCGCACCAATATGGTTCTGCATAAATAATGGTGCCACGGAAAAAGTAGAGAGCGATAAACTCACACGTTATTCAATGTCGTAGCTAAGAAAAAGAGAAAACTCAGTCGACCTAGAGGGTGACTTGCCGCCAAGGTGAAGCATAACGGAAACAGAATCATCGTTGGTGGGTTTGCGACCCCCGGAGGGCCGGTTTTCAAAGCCATTTCTTTGCTCACTTTCTTTGGGGCTTTGCAAAGAAAGGGTGTCGGCTGCGGGACGAAACCCGCGAACTTAACTTGTCGGACAATGCCCGACCTTGGTTCGCTGGCTCCCAAGCTAAAGCTTTGGAGCCAGAAAAATAGATAAATTAGACCACTGGCCAAGTTGACATGACAGGCCATGAGGAGATCATATCGATGAAAATGAAACTGGTATATCCACGCTGGGCAAAATTGGAACGACAGACCGAATTCCATCTGCCCCCTCATGGCCCCGTGGTGTTTGCCGCAACGGTTCCTGCCGATGTGGAGTTGAGCTTTACCGACGAGAACGTCCAGACCCTCGATTATGACGAGCAGGCGGATTTGATTGCACTGTCGGTGATGCTGACCTGTCAGTTGCCGCGTGCCTTTGAGATTGCTGCGGAATATCGTCACCGCGGCAAGACGGTGATGTTTGGCGGCATTGCCACCATGCTCCATGCCGAAGAGGTCCAGCAACATGCCGACTGTGTCTTTTTAGGCGAGACGGAAGGGCGGATGGCAGCGGTAATCGACGATTTCCGCCAGGGCCAGCTTAAGCCGGTCTATAACTACATGCACAACCATCCAGACACCAATTTGATCAGTACGGCGCGGCGCGATATTCTCGATCGCGAGCTGTACAACTACCGTGGCGTGCAGATGCTGGACTTGATCCACACCTCTCGCGGCTGCAAGTTCAAATGCTTCCCCTGTTGTACCGGCTATCTCGGCGGTCAGCAGTTTCGTCCCCGGCCCATCGACAAGGTGATCAAGGAGATGGAGGCGATCTCCAATAACCGCCTGTTTATCGTTGATAACTCCATGGCCCAGGATAAGCAGTGGTTGCTGGAGCTGTTTGAGGCCATGAAGCCGCTGAAAAAGAAGTGGGTCTCCCATCCACTGCTCGATGATGACGAGGTGCTGAAGGCTGCCGCCGATGCCGGGGCCTGGTATGTCTATCAGGCGGTGTTCGATACCTCCGATGTCATCCGTGATCGCATTAAGCGTCTTAAGGATTTTGGTATCGGCGTCGAGGGGACGATCATCCTTGGTACCGACGAGCAGAGTGAAGATGATATCCGCCGGCTGGTCGATTTTCTGTTGGAAGTGGAACTGGATGTGGCCGAGTTTACCATCCTGACGCCGTTCCCTCATTCGCCGATCCGTGCCCAGCTGGAAAAGGAAAATCGCCTGCTCGACAACGGTTGGGGCGATTATACCGCCGATAAGGTGGTGTTCCAGCCCAAGCAGATGACCCCGGAAAAACTTCAGGAGCTGTTCTATTATGCCTGGGATACTTTCAATGCCGATGGCGGCTACCAGCTGAAGATGGGCAAGCTGTTCAAACAGGTGATTGCGCGGGAGATGGAGGACGGCACCTATCGCCGTTACAACACCAAACGCCGTCGTCGTTTTAACCTGGATAAGGATCAGTCATGAGCCGCGTATTCCTGCTCTCCAGCAATATCTCCACCGATCCCTATCCTGTTTATCCGCTGGGAATGGCGATTGTTGCCGGTGCGTTGCAGCAGGCGGGACATACAGTGCAGCAGTTTGATTTTCTCGTCAACGAGCAAAGCGATCAGACGTTGCAACAGCAGCTGGCGGCATTTCAACCGGACTATGTCTGTCTGTCGCTGCGCAATATCGACAACGTCGATTCGTTCAGCTCCGATGACAACTGGTATCTGGCCGATGCGAAACGCCTGGTGGAAACGATCAAAGAGCAGTGTCCGGTGCCGGTGGTGGTGGGTGGCCCGGCATTCTCGATTATGCCCGAAGAGATCCGGGATTACATTCAGGCCGACTACGGTATTGTCGGTGAAGGTGAACAGGCCGTTGTACAGTTGGTTGCGACCCTTGACGCCGGAGAAGCGCAACCGCCTATCAGCTGTGGAGCTGCACCGCTGGCCGGCGAGCAGATGGGTAGTCCGCTGTTGGTGCCTGAATATGTCGATTATTATCAGCACCACAGTGGACTGATCAACCTGCAGAGCAAACGCGGCTGTCCGTTCAAGTGCGTGTACTGTACCTATCCCGGACTCGAAGGGTCCACATTCCGTTGCCGTCCTGTCGAGGCGGTTGTCGATGATATGCTGCGTCTCAAGCGTGATCACGGCGCGACCAATCTGTTTTTTACCGATTCAATCTTCAACGATCCGCAGGGCTACTATCTGGGGTTGGTCGAGGAGATGATTCGGCGTGAAGTCGACCTGAACTGGTGTGCCTTTTTCCGTCCCCAGGGTTTGAGCCGCGAGGTGCTGCAACTGCTGAAGCGCTCCGGTCTCTATGCCATGGAGTTGGGTACCGATGCCGCCAGCGATACTACCCTGGCCGAGTTGAATAAGGGCTTTGATTTCGCCGAAGCGCTGTCCTGTCACCAAGCCGCTGTTGCCGAGAAGATTCCTTGTGCCCATTTCATTATGTTTGGCGGTCCCGGTGAGACGGCCCAGACCGTCGCCGAAGGGCTGGCCAACATCAAACAGCTGGATCATAGCGTGGTGTTTGCTTTTTCCGGTATCCGCATCCTGCCCAAGTCGCAGATATTGGAACGGGCCATTGTCGATGGGGTGATCGCTGCTGATACGCCCTTGATCAAGCCGGTCTATTATTTTTCCCCCCATGTCGATGTCGAGCAGATGAACCAGATGATTCTCGATTCGTTTGCCGGTCAACGTGACCGCATCTTCCCACCTTCGGTAGGGCAGGAGAAGATGGCGGTGATGAATAACTTTGGCTTTAAAGGGATTCTGTGGGATCAATTGATCCGTTTTGATACTCAACGTCAGAGGGTGCGCCGTGGACGTTAATCGACAACGGATACTGCTGGTTCACCCGTTGGGCTATGCCAGTGACAGCGCCAAGCAGGATGTGTCGCGTCTGGCGAATATCATGCCGCCGTTGGGGCTGGCCGGTATTGCCGCCTATCTGCTGGAGCGCCGGATGGAGGTGGATATTATCGACTGTTATGCTCGGCCCGATTCGGACCAGGCCATCTGTCGTTATGTCCGCGAGCAGCGTCCCGCCTGGCTGGGGTTGAGTTGTACCACCTCCAGTTTCCTCGATGCGGTGCGCATTGCTGAACTGGCCCGCCAAGAACTGCCTGAGCTGAAGGTGGTGGTCGGTGGCCCCCATGTTTCGGCTCTTAAAGAGCAACTGCTTGAGGACTACCCTCAGCTCGATGTTCTGGTGGTGGGAGAGGGGGAGGAAACCCTCTATCAGTTGTTGAAGTTGGAGGGGGATGAATACAGCGCCCTTGACGGAGTTGTTTACAAGGGCAATGATGGCAGCGTCCATTTTAATGGTTATCGCCAGCCGGCCCTCGATCTCGACAGTCTGCCGTTTCCGGCCTATGAAAAACTGGTAGGGTTTCCCGAAGCCTATCAGCTGCCGATCTTCAACTATCCCAAGGCACCCAATACCAGCTGTATTTCCAGCCGTGGTTGTCCGTACGCCTGCAGCTATTGTGATCGCTCGGTGTTTCAGCGCACGTTTCGCTTTAATTCGGCGGATTATCTGTATCGGCATGTCAAGCATCTGCGCGACTGTTACGGTATCCGCCATATCAATTTTTATGACGATCAGTTTACCTTTCATCGCCAGCGGGTGATCGATTTTACCCAGATGATGATCGACCAGCCGCTGGGAGTCACCTTTAACTGCGCTATTCGTGCCGAGCATGTCGATGATGAACTGATCGCCCGGATGAAGGCTGCCGGTTGCTGGATGATGAGCCTGGGCATTGAAACCGGCGATCCCGATCTACTCGCTCAGCATCGCCAGAATCCTGATTTGCAGATGCTGGCGGATACCATCCGTCTGATCAAAAAACACGGTGTTCGCGTCAAAGGGTTGATGATGGTCGGCTTGCCCGGAGAGACGGAACAGAGCGTCAAGCGCAGTATGGATTATATCCTTAAACTGCCCATCGATGATCTCAATGTGGCTAAATTTACCCCTTTTCCCGGTTCTCCTCTCTATCAAAACATCCACGAGTTGGGGACGTTCGATGAAGACTGGGAAAAAATGGACTGTATGCGTTTTCAGTTTGTTCCCCATGGCCTGACCGTCGAGCGGTTGGAGGCGTTATTCCTGGACTTTTATAAAAGCCATTTCCGGCGCAAGGATGTGCTGTGGGGCTATGTCGCCATGCTGTGGCGTTCTCCCCATAGCTGGTGGCGATTCGCCAAAAATGTCGGCGGTTTTCTCTCTTTTGCCCGCAAGGGGAAACGGCTGGGTGATGGAGAGTAGTTTAAGCGATCAGATACTGCTGGTGATTCCGGTCTATAACCATGCCGCAACCCTGCGCCATGTGGTGGAGCGTTGCCTGCAGCAGCATGCGCAGATCGTGGTGGTGGATGACGGCAGCACAGATGCCGGGGCCGCTGTGGTCAACGATCTGCCGGTGACGGTGCTGCGTCATGAGCACAATCGCGGCAAGGGCGCGGCGATTCTGACGGCTGCTGATGAAGCGCAGCGGCAGGGGATGAGCCACATCATCACCATCGATGCCGATGCCCAGCACTACCCTGAAGACCTGCCGCTCTTTTTTCAGGCCATCGCCGAGCAACCGCTGGCGATCCATGTCGGTTATCGTGATTTTAGTGTTAAGGGTATCCC
>JAGGYC010000135.1 GCA_021162745.1 Desulfuromonas sp.
ATGGGGGAAGGTTGGGATGGGGGTGCTGATTATTTACCACTACCCTGCGATGTTTTCCCTGGCGAAGGTGGGCAGCATAAAGGCACCGAGATGCAGCTCCTCGTTGTAGTAGCGGGTATAGAAACCACGCGTGGCGGCGCGTTCACGGTTAAAATCGTTGACGGGATGGTAGAATTTGCTGGCGAAGGCGAAGCTCCAGAAGCCGCTGGGATAGGTGGGGATGAAGGCTTGGTACATCTCGACAATCGGGAACACGGCGCGCAGGTTGGCGTACATGGTTTTCTGGATGTCGGCATGATAAAAGGGGGACTCGCTCTGGGCGACCATGATGCCATCCTCTTTGAGGGCACCGTCAACCAGGCGGTAGAAATCCTCTTCAAACAGGCCGACGGCTGGGCCGATGGGGTCGGTGGAATCGACGAGGATGATATCGAACTCGTTCTGGTGCTCCCGGATATAGGCTAGGCCATCATCGACATGCAGCTTCACGCGCGGGTTACTGCCATCGATTTCACAGGCCATGGTTGGCAACAGCTCAATTGATTTGTTGATCACCAGACCATCGATCTCGCATAGCACCGCTTGTTCAACGCCGGGATGCTTCATGATCTCCCGGATGCTGCCGCCGTCACCGCCGCCGATCACCAGTACCTTTTTTGGATTGGGATGGGTAAACAGGGCCGGGTGGGCAATCATATCGTGGTAGATAAATTCGTCGCGCTCGGTGACCATCACCAGGCCGTCGAGGAGCATCATTCTGCCGTACTCCAGGGTGTTGACGATATCCAGTTGCTGGAATTCGCTTTTACCGGAGAATAGGGTCTCGGTTACTTTCATGGTGATGCCGACGTTTTCCGAATGTTTTTCGGTGTACCACATATCCATAGTGTTATCCTGTTCTTTGTTCGAAGAGGTATGGTGAAATCCTTAAAACCATTCTCGCGCCCGATCACTTCGTTCACTCAAGACGCAGAGGCCGCCAAGTTAAGGTCTAAACCAAAAACAAAGATATCTTGTCTTTGACCTTCTCTGCGCTCTTTGCGTGCTCTGCGCGAGATACGATTTTGTCTCTCAGGGTTTTTGTCCCCTGCATCCCTGTGAATTGTTGTTTGAACGTTCTATATGCCGTAAAATGCTGGAAATCACAACCTGGAAATCACGGCCTTGTCATGATTGTATTGACTTTTGGCGCTGATTGATGAAAAGTCGCAGGCTGTAACTGCCTGAAAACAGTAATGACGGAAAGGTGGATCCATGACAATAGATAAAAAAATCGGTTTTATCGGTGGTGGCAACATGGCCGAAGCCTTGGTGCGGGGATTGATTAATTCCGGGGTGGCGGCGAATTCGATCCTGGTTGCCGAATTGATGGCTGAACGGCGTGATTTTTTAGAACAGACGTATGGCATTGTGACCACAGCGGACAGTGCCGAGGTGGTACGGCAGCAACAGCTGATTATTCTGGCCGTCAAGCCGCAGGCGTTGGATGCGGCCCTGGTTCCTGTGGCTGATGGTTTCAGCTCGGATAAGTGCCTGATCTCAATTCTCGCCGGTGTCGAAATCGGCCGCCTCGAAGCGATTCTCGGTGGGGCGCCACGTGTGGTACGGGTGATGCCGAATACTCCGGCACTGATCGGGGTTGGTGCTGCCGGTCTGTGTGGTGGACGCCATGCGACGGCTGCTGATGTTGCTGCTGCGCAGCAGTTGTTTGCCGCCGTCGGTGTAGTCGAGCTGGTGCCGGAGCGGCTGCTGGACGCGGTCACCGGTCTGTCGGGGTCGGGGCCGGCTTATGTTTATACCTTTATCGAAGCGCTGGCGGATGGTGGCGTGCTTGAAGGCTTACCGCGCGATGTTGCCTTGAAACTGGCTGCGCAGACGGTTGCCGGTGCGGCGCAGATGGTTCTTGATGGTGGCGACCATCCGGCCGTGCTGCGTGATCGGGTGTGCAGTCCGGCGGGAACAACCATTGCCGCTGTGCAGACACTTGAAAAGGGGAAATTCCGTTCAACGCTGATGGCGGCGGTTTCCCGTGCCTGCCAACGCTCGAAAGAGCTCGGTGGTAAATAACCTGTTGCCCCCTGTGGCAGACCTGATTGTCACAGGGTAAACCGGCCCTACTGTTAGTTCGCTGTTGAGTGCCAGTACATCAACCTAAGCCTCTTGTGGTTGCTGGTCAGGTTCCGGATCGGTGTCCATGTCGTCGGCGTTAAGGGTCAGTGCACTCATGTCACCGAAGTGCAGGATGCCATTGACGGTATCGGCAATGACGGACAGAGGTCCGTAATGCTCGTAGCGGATCTCTTCGGTCACCGTCCCCAGGGAGATGATCACTTTTTCCCTGAGTCGCTTGTGGATATTGATTTTCGCGTTGCCGGGATGATCTTCAAAGACAAAGTTGTTCAATTCCTTATCGCCTTTTTCCTTCATCATCTTCAACAGTTCCAGCCGTTGCAGGAGGATCTCCAGTCGTTTCTGGTTTGCTCCCGTTGTACTTTTATCTTTGTTGGCCTGCTTTTTTAGTGGGCCGAGACTGTGGTTGATAAATTGGTTTTGCAGGGTGATGCTTTTCTGTTGCGCTTTGAGCATCTGCAGCCGGTCCGTTTCAGGAAAGTACACTCCAGAACTTAACCGGGTAACAACACCGGCTGTGGCCCCGGCATCACCGATTTCGATCCCTTCGAGGGCGATACATTCGCCACCACTGATCAGGCCACTTTTGACAATGATCGATTTTGCCGATTTGATGATGCAGTTACGCACCTCATTGATGACGGTGACCGTGCCCATACATTCGACATAGACACCGTTAAGATAATTAGCCTTCAGATCTCCTCCACAGCGGATCACCCCTTCATCACGACCCGCCATACTGCCGATGGTGATATCGCCATCGGTTGTCAGATGACAGGTGCCGACGGCGCCGCCGACCTCAATGCCCTTAATGGAACGAATATCGAAATTGTCGAGAACATCACCGCGAACCTTGGTGAACCCCGGAAAGTTGATATTGCCAACCTCCAGATCCACGTCGCCGTGAACAATAAAATCTTCAGAGACGCTCAGGGTGTTTTCTGTCAGTTCAACGCGACCGGCGATCTCGGCGATGAAATGGCTGCCGCCGTCTTCAACCCGTACGCCGGAACCGAGACGGATCTTCGGTTCTTTTCCGGGTAGGGGGGGGAGGATTTTACCAGTGACGGTACTCGAAGCCTCGCCGAGTTCCGGTGGATGGAGGATGGCGACCTCTTGTTCCGGATCGACACAGGTGAACAGGTTCAGGGTATAGAGATCGAGGTGGCCCTTTTCGTCCTCTTCGAAATGAACCGCATTGTCCGTGCGGATCTTGACCTCCAGCCAGCCGTCAGCCCCGGGTTGAGGGAGCTGTGTTGCGGCGAGGACGATATTGCGCTGGTCTTTGCCCTCGCAGGCATGCAGGCAAAAAGCGTCGATGCGCTTCATGTCGATACCGTCTTCAACGCCGCAGTCGGAAAGGATTTTTATCAGTTGAGTTGGCGCAAGGAGATCGTCATTGGGTTTTTGGGGTAGAATACTGGCCATGGCGGCCATTTCGTCATCAGCGATAACGATCTGCAAGCTGAAGTCCTCGTTGTGTTCTTCGTGAACGGCGTTTCCCGGCGTTTCGCCAAAAGGACTTGTTTCCGGCTCTGTAGTTTCAGACATCATGTCATCCAGAGTAGTTACCTGATTCTGTGAGTAAACGGTGGATGAAGAGTGCAAGTGCTTGGATTGAATAAGTGATTCAAAAACTCTTAGTTACACCCAGAGGTTCAGCAGTGATTTTTGGGACGCTTAGGCAGTTCAATGACTTGTGCTATTCTCCGCCTGCTACTCACGGATTCAGGTATTTAGTGAAAATATTTACCATCACCATAACTTATCGGCGTGAAGCCGTAGGGAGTTTAGGTGTAAATTCCTTCTGCCAAGTGATTGTCTCCTTTGCCTGACGGGAGAATGATCAGCATACTATACGTGCTTAACATTATTGTAAATGTTAATGAGGTGTGGGGCGGGATTCTTGTGGCGAAGGGGGGAGGATGCTGTACTCCTGACAGTCTCCTAGTGCTCTGTCCAACTTAAATTGTTTGGTAGTGGTCTCCCGTTTGTCGCCGCCGAACGTAATGAGCGTCAACGAGGATGGTTGCCCGAAAACTGTTTGAGCGCAGCGAGTTTTTCGGGTTCCTCGGTGTAAATTTTGTAGGTCGGGTTAGCGAAGCATAACCCGACAACTGCTGATCCGAAACCCCTAAAATCCGTAAATTCAAGGTCGCGGGTTTCGTCCCGCAGCCGACACCCTTTCTTTGCAAAGCCCCAAAGAAAGTGAGCAAAGAAATGGCTTTTAAAACCGGCCCTCCGGGGG
>JAGGYC010000112.1 GCA_021162745.1 Desulfuromonas sp.
CTCAGGGCCTGCTGGGAGATCCCCAACATCGCTGCGGCAGTGCGCTGATTCCCCTGGGCGCGGCTCATCGCTTCGTTTACCAGCAATAGCGCCATGCCTGTAAGGGTCGGCAACGGTTGTGGAAAATCGAAGGCATCTGAGGCAGGGGCAGAGATCTCACGACTGCCCTCTGAGGCAGGGCAAATTTTAGTCCGAAATGAGGAGAGGGACAGCTTGCCACGTTGATGCAGACTCACGGCATCAACCACCATGGCTCGCAATTCGCGCACATTGCCGGGGAAGTGATAACTACGTAACAGGCCGAGGAGTTCCGGGGGGATTGTCGGCCGTCGTTTACCGAGATCGGCAGCAGCCTGCTCGAGAAAATAGCTCACCAGCATCGGCAGGTCTTCGCTGCGTTCGCGCAGGGGGGGAATGTCTACCTGATGAGTATATAGACGATAATAAAGATCGCTGCGGAACGTCCCCTGATCCCGTTTCATCTCCAGGTCAACATTGGTGGCACATACCAGCCGGGCACGGCTTTTCTTGGAACGATCGCTACCGACGGGATAATACTCACCCTCCTGAATCAGGCGGAGCAACTTGATCTGAGAAGCGGCACTTAAGTCACCGATCTCATCCAGAAACAGGGTACCATCCTCCGCCTTTTCAATCATCCCGCGCCGCGAGCCATCCGCACCGGTAAAAGCACCGCGCACGTGGCCAAACAGGGTATCGGCAAACAGGTCATCATCGAGTCCGGCGGCATTAACCGCAACCAGCGGTTTATCTGCTCGGCTCAGCTGATGAACAGCGCGTGCAAACAACTCCTTACCGGTTCCACTTTCTCCCATAATCAGCACCGGTTGATCACTGGGAGCAATAGCCTCAAGATAACGGAACATTCCGGTCATCTTATCGCTGGCCGTTACAATATCGCTGAATGCCGCATGCCGACCTGATCGGCCGACAAGCATCTGCTCGCGTAACCGGAGATTTTCCCGTTTCAACGCATTAAAGTCTATGGCACGCTGAACACCTGCAACCAGCCGTTCCCGCTCTGCGGTCTTGACGTAAAAATCAAATGCGCCCGACTTCATACAACCAACGGCCATTTCGATCTGATTCATACCGGTAAGGATAATCACCGGCAGTCCGGGATAATCGGCAACAATCTGCTGAAGCAGCTGATCGCCACTGATGTGGGGCATGGTCAAATCCATCACGATGGCGTCAACAGGTGTTTTCGCTAAGATCGGAACCACCTGACGGCTGTCCGAACATTTGATCACATGGGAAATCCCACCATGTTGCCGCAGGGTGAGGGCAAAACTGTGCAGCCATGGTTCTTCATCATCGACAAGGAGAACAGGATATTCGGGAAACAGCGCCATGGTAATTCTCCGTCAAGCTTTAGCGATAGATTGGTGCCGGCACTGCGCCAATGGTTGCTTGATCACCTGAAAAAAATGATTAATAAATCGGTAGGTCAATCCCCACAGCACCGGACCATCTTCATCAATATAGATGGATGGCACCTCAAAGGGTTGACCATTCCAATTGATGGTACGCATCTGATGTCGCCCCTCTTCCTTCAGGGTAGCCAATGGCATCCAGAATGACCGTGAAACTTCATAATTTTCCACCACCGCCGCATCATCAACAAAAAAGACAAAACAGCTGACGTGAACAGGGATACGCACACCATGGTGATCATCCAGTTGACCGAGAAACTGTTTAGCACTCAGACAGATCCCCACTTCCTCTTCTGTTTCGCGTACTGCCGCGGCATAGGCTGTTGCATCACCGGGATCGATCCGCCCACCGGGAAAACCCAGGTTACCCGACCAGGGATCATCGGCATGTTTGGCACGCTGAATGAACAGCACTTCGGGACCGGATTGGCCCTCACGGATCAACAGGGCAACAGCAGCGCAACCATACCTGCCGTCGTCCTCCAGGCTATTGGGCTGATGGTGATGTAGTTGGTGAGAAATTGTCTCCACGGGCCCTCTCCACAAGCGTATCAGGATTCACAACTATAAACTGCAATACCTGCCATTGACTCAAATCTACAAAAAGAAGATGAACTATTTTACTTCTGCCAACATTACCGCCCGCAGCGGTGCAGGATAGCCTTCGATGGTTTTCATCTCATCCGCCGGATCAAGAAAATCCGTAAGTGACTCGGTTTGCACCCAGGCGGTCTTTCGCTGTTCAGCGCTGGTTGTCCGACTCACATCAATACAGCGGATCTTCGTGAAGCCGGCTCGTTCTAGCCAGGTGGTTAAGCAATTAACCGTCGGCAAAAAGTAAACATTGTTCATCTTCGCATAACGATCCTGCGGTGTCAGGGCCAAGTTCTCATCCCCTGGAATCACCAGCGTTTCCAACACCAGTTCACCACCACGACGCAACGTGCGGCGCATTCGCATCAAGGTATCTAATGGTGAACGGACATGATAGAGGACCCCCATGTGAAACAGCGTATCAAAATAACCATCCATATCCGGCAACTCTTCGAACTTTGCCGGGATGGTGTAACAGTTCTCAGCCTGAATCAATTTTTGCAGAAAACAGAATTGAAAGTAAAAGGTGGCGTAGGGTTCCAAACCCAGTAATAAAGCAGGTTGCTGTGTTGCCATGCGAAACAGATAGTAGCCGCAACTGCTGCCGATATCGAGCACTCGGCGACCGCGCAGTGGCGCGATCTGTGGACTGAGCCGGTTCCACTTGAGGTAAGAGACCCACTCGGTATCCACCTCTATACCGAAGACCTTGAACGGACCTTTTCGCCACGGCCGCAGACCGAACAGGGCATGCTGCACCCGTTCCAATTGTGCTTCTGTCAGCTCATTTTCACGGCCAACCTCAACCCAATTACTATCCAGGTTTTTACAACTTGAAACCACCTCAGGCAGTTGTTCAAGCAACTCAAGATAGGCCTGGCTCTTGCGGTCACGATGGCGTTGAAATGAATCTTTTTCCTCCAGCAGTTGTTGAATCTGCCCATACCAGACCGCGGATACCGTCGGATCAAGAGCATGCAGAAGGGGATTCATTTTTTGAGGCATAGAAATGAGGTGAAGTTGAACCACTTCAGCCAGATATCCGTTTGACGGAATCCGACATTGTGTAAACGTTGTTGGTGTTGCTCGCAGCTCTCTGGAATCAAAACATTTTCCAGGGCATCGCGCTTCTGGCTGATCTCCAACTGTGAATAGCCGTTTTCTTTTTTTAATCGATAGTACCAATCCTGTTGTAACGCACTGAGCTGTTCATCTTCGTGGACAACTTTTTCGGTCAACAGCAGAATTCCACCCGGAAGCAACGCATCATAGATACGCTGTAGCAACTGATCGCGAACCGCTAGCGACAAAAACTGCAAGGTCAGGTTGATCACCACAACAGAGGCCGATTGCAGATCGATCTGCTCGATAGAGGTATGATGAATACGGACCTGATCATAATTGTCAACGGCATCCAGCCGCTGGCGATATTGATTAAGCATCGGCAATGAATTATCAATCGCCTCAAGGGCAAAAGGGCGATCACCCATCTGTGTGAGTAACTGTAAGCCAAAGTTGCCGTTGGAGCAACCCAGATCATATATCCGGCTGTTGGGCTGATAAAAATGCGCCGCCAATTCAGCCTGACGCTTCAGGGATTCACGATACATCGGTACACTGCGATGAATCATGTCATCGAAAACCTGCACCACCCGGTCATTAAACTCGAAAGGGGCAACAGACTGAGGCTGGGAATAGATGCTATCTTCGCTCATGGATTTGAACCTGCTGTACATGTGAAGGTGGTAAAATCAGCACAGTACACAAACCAGCTCAACAAAGCAATGACCGCTTGAGGACAACCTGAGGATAAACGTGAGGGGTTAAGTTCTTACCAGCAACATGACCATAGAGACAAAGCCCCGAAAATCAATATTTTCGAGGCTTTTTCAACATTAGCCGATCCGCTCTTGGCGCTCCTGTTCGGTCTTGCAATCAATGCACAATGTTGTCACAGGTCGTGCTCGGAGCCGGGCTGCACCGATCTCCTCTCCACAGCTTTCACACAAGCCGAAAGTACCATCATCAATACGCTCCAGAGCGTCCCGAATCTTGCCGATCAAGCGCCGTTCACGGTCACGAATGCGCAGTTCGAAATTACGATCGGATTCCATGGATGCACGATCTGTAGGATCCGGAAAGTTTTCTTGTTCATCGGTCATTCCTGAAACAGTTTTACCCGCTTCGCGCAACAGATCTTCCAGTTGTTGTTGCAGGATCGCCCGATACGCTTCTGCCTGTTCTTGATCCATAATATTCAACCCTTAGCCAGCTGAGTTAACGATGCGATAAAAATTGACTAATACTAGTCGTTATGATCGCTTAAGTCAATACTCTTCGATGAAATTGCTTTGCATTAACAGTGGATTGCATCATACAATGAGACGCTTATGCGGTTTCGTTTTTCTCGCGAGCCAGCTTCATCAACTGTTGCCGATTGGCGTCCTCCTCCTTGGCAAGGCGGGCAAAGTTATATTCCGACAGTTGCTGAATCATACTTTCTCTAACCTCTTTCCATGCCGCATGTACGGCACAAAACCGATCCCGCTCACAGCTACCTTCTTCAACAAGGCACTTATTGATATAAAGTGGATCTTCCTCGGCCTTGAAGATATCGTACAAGGTTATATCTTCCGGAGCATGACGTAGATAAAACCCACCGCCAACACCCCGCTGTGAGCCAATGATCTCCGCCTTGACCAGCGGTTGAAAAATTTTAGTCAAAAAAGCCGGCGTAACATCCTGTGTTCGGCAGATATCTTTTTTTAAAACAATCTCGCCTTGCGGGAATTTCGCCATATATAAGATTGCCCGAACGGCATATTCGGTTGCCCGTGTTATAACCATTGATATTCTCCCGTCAATGTTAACTTTATTTGTTACAAATAAGCTTGATAACCATTTTTGTCAACCTTATTTACAGACAATGTCAGCGGTTAATTGACATTTTCATCCATTCTCATCATCATCTAGTGATGACTACCACTCCTTACACTTCAGCGATCGGTCGTTTCGCCCCCAGCCCGACAGGAAGCCTGCACTTCGGCTCTGTTGTCGCAGCGGTTGCCAGTTTTTGTATGGTGAAAAAACTGGGTGGTGAATGGCTGGTGCGCATCGAAGACCTTGACCAACCCCGAGTTGTCGCGGGTGCCACAGATACCATTTTATGCCAGCTTGAATCCCTTGGCCTCTACTGGGATCGGAGCATTATTTTCCAAAGCCAGCGCAGTGAGCGCTATAGAGAGATTCTCGACCAGCTACAAAAGGATCAACGGCTCTACCCGTGCGACTGTTCGCGCAAAGAGATCCTGGCGAGTGCACCACACATTGGTGAAGAGGGACCGATATATCCCGGCACCTGCCTGCGTCAACCTCCACAGCACTCCAAGCCCACGGCATTACGCCTTAAGACAACAACTGAAACGGTTTCGTTTGATGATTTGATTCAAGGACGATATGAACAAGAACTTGCTCATGAAGTGGGTGATTTTACTTTACGCCGCGCTGATGGCACCTTCGCCTACCAGCTTGCTGCGGTTGTCGATGACCATGATTCCGGTGTCAACCAAGTCGTTCGTGGCCGCGACCTGCTGTCTTCAACGCCGCGACAGATTTTCCTATTTCGACAACTGGGCTTTTCCATTCCCCAATACGCCCATATTCCGCTGGCATTGAGCTGCAACGGTGAAAAAATCAGCAAACGACATCATCAGGTTTGCTTCACCCCGGCAGTTACACCTCAGACATTGCTTTTCCAGGCGTTAACATTTCTGGGACAAGATGTTCCCTGTGATCTCAAAACCGAGAAAACAGCGATCATTGTGGAATGGGCCAGCCGCAACTTTGTCCTCACGCGTATCCCTGCGCAAGATCACTGTATCAGCACTGCCTGTGATTAATTTTCCTCACTGACCACCACGGTGTTCCTGCCACCCTGTTTTGCCGCATAGAGGGCCTGATCGGCACGATGAAGCAACGAGTCAATTTCGTCTCCTTGCCGCGGCACATAGCTGGCGGCACCGATACTTACCGTCACCACATCTGAGCACAGAGATCCACGATGCTCAATAGCGAGGGCAGAGATAGCCCGGCAAATAGCCGTCGCGACATCGCCGCCATCGCCCCGTTCAGTGGTTGGCAAAAGACAGATAAACTCCTCGCCGCCATAACGAGCGACGATATCCCTTGGCCGCTTCAACTGTTCCTGTAAAGCGCTAGCAATCCGTCGCAAACAGTCATCCCCGGCGGGATGACCATAACAGTCATTATAGATTTTGAAAAAATCGACATCCACCATCAACATCGTCAGGCTGCGCTTTTCACGCTGGCCGTCACGCCATTCCATCCCTGCTAATTCATCAAAGTAGCGTCGATTCGCGATCTCAGTCAGGCTGTCAATTCGGCTTAAACGCTGGAGTTCAAGTTGCACCAATTCACGCTCGCCAACCTCCACCTGTAATCGATCATTGGCAACCCGCAGTTCCTCTGTTCTCGCGATCACCCTGATTTCCAACTCATTATTCAGTTGATCAAGGCGTCTCAGCAACCTGCCAATGCCAAGATAGAGGACGATAAATGTCATCACCATCAGTGCTGTACCAGCGACAACCGCTTCTTGTAGCGTGGCGTTATAGCGTTTACTCTGTGCGGTATAGTGCTTAACCGGTTGTATATAACCGATCACTTTATCTTCAAAATTCTTCAATTCGACGGGACTGAAAAACAGATAGTCCTCCCCGCCTTGGCGAACTTCGAGACCATGACCTATTGATGCAACGGCTGGTATTTCGCTAAGCACTCCAAACAGCTCACCCTGCTTCTCCATAAGGTAATAATCATTATACGCCGGATAGCGCACATTTTTGAGGTGCTGTGAATGTTGCTTGCCAATAAAAATTCCACAATCGACATTTAAACTTTTGCGAATCAATTTAAGCCCGGATAACGGACGAATGACGAAAACAATGACACCCTGAAAACCCTGTTCAGTGATGACAGGTCGCGCCAGGCGGTATGCCAGCCCCCAGCGGGCCACCGTCAGACCGTACATCGGCTGGCGTTGTGCAAAAACTTTGGCTACCAATGGAATATCGAGAACCGAATCGCCATACTGCTCAGGCTTCGCTGTGCGCAGCATCACAATGCCATTCCTATCAATAAAACTGATAGAAACAAAATCCGGGTTTTCTTTTTTTAACGTGTGAAATCTTCCGCGAACCTGATCAATAAGATCAAGGCGGTTTCTACTGATAAAAGAGTCGATAAGTTCATAATTGCTTTTGATAAAACCTTCGAGACGGGAATTATAGCGCAGGGAAACACTATCAAGTTCCAAAGCCAGACTGTTCTGTATATAGCTATCGACCTGATGGATTAATTCCTGATGACGATAGCGATTTTCACGAACAATAAGTGATAGAAACCCTACACACAAAGCCAAAAGGGCCGTCATCACCAAAATTATTATTCGTGTTCTTATTCCAACGCTTCTCATCTGCTCAATTTAACACATCTGTCATTAATATTGATTATTATCAATTATCTTTTTCACTTTGAGCACAACAAAAAAGGCGAGTCCGTCAGGACTCGCCTTTTAATGTCAAACAAGAGTGGCCAGATCTTACTTGGCTAACGCCTTAACAAATTCGCGATTTGTCTTGGCGATAAATTTAACACTTACACCCTTAGGACATGCTGCTTCACACTCGTAATGGTTGGTACAGTTACCAAAACCAGCGTTGAGCATTGCTTCTGTCATGTTTTGCACACGCTCAGCAGCTTCAATCTCACCCTGAGGCAGTACAGCCATCTGAGCAATCTTGGCACTGGTGAACAGCATGGCACTACCGTTAGGGCAGGCTGCTACACAAGCACCACAACCGATACACTCAGCTGCGTCCATGGCGTAGTCTGAATCAGGCTTGGAAATCAGGGTCTGATTCGCCTCACCAACTTCACCGGTGTAGGCAGAGGTGTAACCACCAGACTCAATAATGTTATCCAGCGCAGTACGATCGACAACGAGGTCCTTGACCACGGGGAATGCTTTTGCACGCCATGGCTCCAAGGTCAGGCTATCGCCATCACTGAATTGACGCATATGCAACTGACATGCGGTGGTCTTTTCTTGAGGACCGTGAGGGATGCCGTTTACCACGCAACCACAGGTACCACAGATACCTTCGCGACAATCGTTATCAAACTCGATAGGATCAATGCCGTTTTCGATCAGGTCATTGTTAACCTCGTCGAGCATTTCGAGGAAGGAGCTGTCAGGGCTGACATTCTTAGCCGCATACTGCTCCAGCTTGCCCTTTTCCTCAGGGCCATTTTGGCGCCATACGTAAAGTGTCAGATCCATTATTTATAACTCCTTACTGCAAGTTTAACGTTTTCGAATTTCAATGGCTCTTTATGCAGCTCAGGTGCCTTGCCTTCACCCTTGTATTCCCATGCTGCCGCATAGCAGAAGTTCTCATCGTCGCGTGTTGCTTCACCATCATCCGTTTGGTACTCAGTACGGAAGTGACCACCACAAGACTCCTTACGATGCAGTGCATCTGTTGCCAAAACTTCAGCAAACTCGAGGAAGTCGGCTACGCGACCGGCATCTTCCAGCTGACCGTTACGCCCTTTGGCTTC
Organism: Desulfuromonas sp.; assembly: GCA_021162745.1. Classification (GTDB taxonomy): domain Bacteria; phylum Desulfobacterota; class Desulfuromonadia; order Desulfuromonadales; family Desulfuromonadaceae; genus Desulfuromonas. Next base: position 8,694 of record JAGGYC010000112.1, read on the forward strand.
ACCGGTAACTTTAACATTCTGCCAGAACTCGTCACGCAACTCAGGAATAGCCTTGAGTGCATACTTGAGACTCTCTTCACTACGAGCCATACCGACGTTCTCCCACATGATCTTACCCAGCTCACGATGGAAGGAACTAACGGTACGCTTACCATTAATGTTGAGGAGCTTTTCTGTCTTTTCCGTAACCTCTTCACGAGACTTTTTGAACTCAGCGTGGTCGGTAGTAACCTCACCAGGCTTAACGCCTGCCAGGTAGTTCCCGATGGTGTAGGGGATAACGAAGTAGCCATCAGCCAGACCCTGCATCAGAGCCGAAGCACCGAGACGGTTTGCACCGTGAACCGAGAAGTTGGCCTCACCGAGAACAAACAGACCTGGAACATTACTCATGCAGTTGTAGTCAACCCACAGACCACCCATGGCGTAGTGAGGAGCCGGGTAGATACGCATCGGCTGCTTGTACGCATTCTCGTCGGTGATTTTTTCGTACATCTCGAACAGGTTACCGTAACGCTCTTTGATCATTGGCTCGCCAACGCGGTCAATAGCGGTCTGAAAACCGAGGTAGACACCACGCTTACCAGGTCCGACACCACGCTCATCATCACACTGCTCTTTTGCCGCACGAGAAGCGATATCACGTGGAGCCAAGTTACCAAAGGAGGGGTACTTACGCTCCAGATAGTAATCGCGATCATCTTCGGCAATATCGGCCGCAGCCTTCTCGCAATCTTCCTTACGCTTGGGTACCCAACAACGACCATCGTTACGCAGCGACTCGGACATCAGAGTCAGTTTGGACTGATGCTCACCACTTTGTGGAATACAGGTCGGGTGGATCTGAGTGTAGCAAGGGTTAGCCATGAAAGCGCCTTTTTTAGAAGCTTTCCAAGCGGCAGTAACACTGCAACCCATGGCATTTGTTGACAGGTAGAATACGTTGACATAACCACCGGTTGCCAGAACAACCGCATCACCCCAGCTGGACTCGATCTCACCAGTAACCAGGTTACGATAGGTGATACCTTTAGCAACACCATCAACAACAACCAGGTCGAGCATTTCGGTACGGGTTTTCAGATCAACAGTACCAGCCTTAACTTGGCGAGACAGCGCTTGATAAGCCCCCAACAGCAGCTGCTGTCCGGTCTGACCACGAGCGTAGAAGGTACGGGAAACCTGAGCACCACCGAAAGAACGGTTAGACAACAGACCACTGTACTCACGGGCAAAAGGAACACCCTGAGCGACACATTGGTCAATGATGTTGTTACTCACTTGCGCCAGACGCCAGACGTCCGCCTCACGAGCACGGAAGTCACCACCTTTGATGGTGTCATAGAACAGACGGTAAACGCTGTCACCATCGTTGTGATAGTTCTTAGCCGCGTTGATACCACCTTGAGCAGCGATACTGTGCGCGCGACGTGCACTATCCTGATAGCAGAACGCCTCAACGTTGTAACCCAGCTCACCCATGGTTGCAGCAGCAGCACCACCGGCCAGGCCGGTACCAACGACGATAACTTTGTACTTACGCTTATTAGCAGGGTTAACCAGCTTCATATCAAAGCGATGCTTATCCCATGTTTTTTCAATAGGTCCGGTAGGACACTTTCCATCTAAAATCACGATGTACCCTCCTAAAGGTTAATCAGGCCCAGAAGTATGGACACCGGGATAGAAATAAACCCAACAAAAATGACGATTGCAGCAGCCCGGGCAATTTTTTCCATGACCGGCAGAGTTTTGCTACCCAGAACACCCAAGGTCTGGAACAAACTCTGAACACCGTGGCTCAGGTGCAGCAGCAAAGTAACCATGGCACCAACATAAACAGCACTGATGAAGAACTTTTGGAAGCTCAGAACCATCATGGTGAATACGTCGTGACGACCCACAGCATCCAGTGGCAGTACGCCGACGGAAATCTCAGGGTTGGTTGCGTGAACGGTGAAGTGAAACAGATGATAGACCGCAAAGGCCAGAATAGCCAAACCGGTGTAGATCATTGTCTCTGCACCAAAAGAGGTACGGATATTTTTCTTCTGGTTGTAATCGATCGGACGTGCCGCACGATTTTCCAGAGTCAGCTGAATACCGAAAAAGATATGCAGCCCGAAAAGGCTCAGCAATACAATTCGGAAGATCCAGACAACGGGACCCAGGGCATGTAAGTGCTCAGCGTACGCATTGATACCATCCGCACCAATAAAAACGGATGAGTTACCAAGCAGGTGGACGAGGACAAAGCCAACCAGACATAGTCCGGTCAGTGCCATCACGAGCTTTCTGCCAATAGAGCTTTGAAGCATTTGCATAAATATACCTATCCTTAATAGTTTGTTCTGAGCGAGATATAACTCCCCGCCCGGTCGAAACGCCAACTGTAGGGTTTATACTTAGAACGGCGGTGACCGCCAGCTCACAAATTTGATCAACATCCCTACCCCCTTAATAAAAATTAAAAAACAGTAAAGACCCCGAAAGAACTTCATCTATCGAGGATCACATATTACCGCCATACTAAACATCGTTTTAAAAAATTGCAAAAGGAAATTGTATACAGTGTGCATTTTCTTGTCTGTATACATCTGTAATGCAAAGGCTATCCGACAATGAGCCGCAGTGCACAGGCGAGAACAACAAGCGTAACGACCCGGCGTATCCAGTCGTGTCCTTTAGCCACCGCCACCTTCGCGGCCAGCAAGGCCCCCACTGCATTACCGCTGGCTAAGGCTGAACCAAGCAGCCAATCGACCTGACCGTTCCAGGCGAAAATAGCCAGGGCAGGAATGTTGAATACGAGGATAACAACCACCTTGAGGACATTCCCACGCACCAGATCAAGACCGGCCAACATGGTGACACTGAGAATCAGAAAACCGACGCCGGCCTGAATAAAGCCACCGTAGATACCGATAATAAAAAAACCGAACAATAACGGCCAGCGTGCCTGCATAACAGCGTCGCCCATTTTTTGCCGATAACGACGGGCCGGATCAAAGGTGGTCAACAGCACCATCAGCACCATTACCGCCGCCAACAATTGTCGGAACAACTGTTCGTCAACGGTCACGGCCAACTGCGCCCCGATACAGGCACCAATGATTGCCGGGATCGAGCACAACAATGCCAGCCGCCAGGTCAAAACACCACTACTGCGATAACTGCGTATCGCAGCAATGTTTTGAACAACAATCGCCACCCGATTGGTGCCGTTGGCCTCAGCCGCCGGCAAGCCGAGAAAAATCAGCAGCGGCAAGGTGAGCAGGGAACCGCCACCGGCAAGAATATTGAGAAATCCACTAACGATACCGACCAGCATCAATGCAATCAACTGCCACCAGACAATATCAACCATCGTTTCCTCCCAGCAATTCATTGATCACCTGCCCGGCCATCATCAATCCAAACAGTGAGGGAATGGTGGAAAGCGACCCCAGCTGTACAGGCTGCCAATCGCCACCCTTAACCCTTGGTAACGCATCGGTGGCGCCAACCAGAGGTCGGTACTCCTCCGTGGAGTAAACGACGGAGACATCTGCACTAACACCTCGACGCCGCAACTCCTTACGCATGATCCGCGCCAGGCGACACTTATGGGTGGAGAACAGGTCAGCTAGTTGCACCTGAGCCGGATCAACCTTGTTGGCAGCGCCCATGGCCGAAATAATCGGTAACTGCCGCTGTTTGCAACGCTGGATCAGATCAAGCTTGCTGCTGATGGTGTCGATACAATCGAGGACATAGTCAAAGTCCGCCGCCAACAACTGCTCAGCCGTCTCCATACTATAGCGTTCTTCGATGGCAAAAACCGTCATTGCCGGATAGATACTTTGACAACGTTCGGCAGCAACATCGACTTTTATCCGTCCCACCGTCTGCTCAACAGCGATCAACTGGCGATTGATGTTCGTAACGCACACCCGATCGAAGTCCACCAAGGTCAGCGTGCCGATACCGGCTCGGGTCAGCGCCTCAACAGCATAGCTACCAACGCCGCCGACACCGAAAACAGCGACGTGACTACCCGCCAGGCGCTCAACCCCCTGTTTACCCACCAGCAACTCAGTACGGCTGAAACGGTGCCCTATTGTCTCTTTTTCTTTTTCCATACCAGCAGCCTTTAGTCTGAAAAATTTTATTGATCAGTGTCGTCAAGATGTAACAGGCGGCGTGCATTCTGCGTTGTCACAGCTGCGGCGTATTCAACGCTCCAACCGCGCAACTCGGCGAGCCGCTGAACAATCTGTAACAATATTGTCTGCCAGTCGGTGCCAAGCGGAGCAGACCGCCATGGCGCATCGGTTTCCACCACCAAAACTTGAGCCGGAAGCGCAGCAACAACAGCAGGCAAACGGCGAGCGGACGGATTAATCAAAACACGACCGACACCGATCCCCAAGCCAAGATCGCACAATTGCTCGGCCAACTCAACGCTGGCTGAGAAACCGTGGACAATTCCACCCACACGCTGAACCTGCTCCTGCTTAAGAATAGAAAGAAGTCGATCAAAACAACGAAAGCCGTGGATAACCACCGGCTTGCCAACCGCTACCGCCAGCTGCAACTGCTGGCGAAAGGCCTGCTCTTGAATCTGTGATGTCACATCCAGGCTGCCATCGAGACCGATCTCGCCAACGGCGACTACGGCAGGATGGCTAAGGTAGTCTGCCAGTTGGCGTCGCCTCGCCTCATCCCAGCCGTCACTACCTTGAGGATGGACCCCCAGTGCCAGCCAGGTTTCAGATTGCGCGCCAAATCGGGCAATCATCTGCGACCACTCCCCGGCCGTAACCGCCGGCACGAGACAGGGGCGGCAATAATGATCTTCAGCAGCAAGTCGCTGACAATGGATATGAGAATCAAACAGATCCATGATCTCCTCAATTAAACAACATGTGACGACAAAAGATTTTCTTGAGTATCAGGCTTGGATCATGACAACAATTGATATTTCTATCGGCCCATGTTAATGATGCCAGCCACAATTCATCAGCGTCAATAAAACGGTAATTGTTCAACGAACAATTTTCAATATTTTTTCAAGGAGTGGGGACGTGACCTACACATTCAAACCCAGCGGTTGTTGTGCCAAAGCAATCAAAATCACCATCGACAACAATCTGATTACAGATGTTAAATTCAGCGGTGGCTGCCACGGCAACACCATGGGCATTGGCCGCCTGATTCAAAATCGCGACGTCGAAGAGGTGTCTAAAACATTACGCGGCATCATCTGCCGTAACGGCACCAGCTGCCCCGATCAACTGGCGCTGGCATTGGAAGAGATTATAAGCCAACAATCAGCGGCTTGATAAAGACCCTGGTGCCCATCGAACCCCTAGAAACTATAACGTAGGCCGGTGTACAGATTGCTGTTTTTTTCAAACTGACCGAAAAATGTCTGCGGGTGCTCACCGAAAAAGAGATTCGCCCCCAGATAAAGACTCACGGCATCACTGGCTTTATACTTGAGGTGAGGCCGTAGATATCCATCATCATCCGATGGTGACCAGTAACTGAACAACGACAATTGCAAATTCTGATTCACGGCCTGGCGGGTCAGGCGCAGGGTCAGGACATGACGATCCTCATCACGCGCCGCCATACCCCTCATACCTGTCGGCACATTGCGCTGATACGCGCCGTACTCGTCCATCAACTCCAGATAGTATTGCACGGCAACAGAAAAATCACGGGCCAGCTCCCGCTCGTAACCGAGCAACAGCCGGTATTCACTATTCGGCAACAACGGATCGTCACCATCCTCATCATCCAACGAATCGTAATAGCCCAACTCAAGGTTCACCAGACCATCCAGAGCACTGCCGCGTGCGCTGGCGCCAACTACACGCAATTTCGGGAACGTCTGCTGAAAGGCCTGATCCATCCCGTTGGGACTCTTCCAGTAGCCCTGGTAGCCATACAGGGCCAGCTCGTAGCCGCTGATATTGCGTGACAAGCGCAGATGAAACTCATCCTCGGCAAACCAGTTTCCACGCTGATCGACAACGGCCGGATCATCATCACCGGCACGTCGCCCCAGCAATGGATTCCAGTACGAAATCCTTTCACCGGAGATATAGCGATCCGCATCAAAACGGGGCACATACACCACATCAATATCCGCCCATGACGGATAAAAACTGGCCATCACGGCGTCGGAAGGTGCTTTGAGATACTCGACATCGCGGCCAATAAAAAAAGACTGCCAATCCTTGGGAAACAGGTCATTGATAAACAACAGATCACCGATTCCCCAGGTGATGATCTGACGCCCCAATTTAATATCCAGACTATCCAAGGGGGTAAGCAACACATTCGCTTCGCGCAGATCGACGATGCCGTGACCTCGATCCAGATCCAGGTCATGCTCACCTGCGGCTTCGTCAGCCAACAGATCGCCGCGCAATTGCCAGATCACCAGATCGCCCATGTGATTGAGATCGAACTGCACGCGCAACTCGTTGAGGATGGCATCACGCTGGTTATCGTCATCCTGAAGTCTCAGTCCACTGCGACCATCGACAAAGCCATGTAACTCCCAGGCACCCGCCGAATCAACCATAAAAAACAACATGATGATGAATAAAATTAGCCGCACAGACATCAGTTACTTCACTTCACGCGGTGGACGGCGCAAGAATCGTTCGGTAAAAATTCGAGGATTCAGATCGATATTATACTGAATATTACTGAACTCATTGCGCGTTACACTACCTGTAACCAGATCGTGCGCCTGAGCAACGGTGACCGTCGGAAAGCCCTGAATGGTTTCAACCTGCAGCGCTTCCACCTGGCGGTACAGTTGACCGCTATGGTCATAGTAATCGGCCCGCATCGGCAAAAATGTTGCGGCATCAACGGCAACAACATAGCGCGAAAACTCAACAGAGCCGGGATCTTTGGGGATATTCTCAATCTGATACAATCCGACCTCTTCACTGAGCATGGCATGAACATCTTCCTCGGGGCTGCGCCCGGAAACATCCTCATAAAGAAAATCGGAACCGACAAAACTGGTGCGCTTATCACCTGGAGCGATCCTTTTTTTCAGATTAAGCGCCGGTAACCACAACCAACGATCATCATCTCTATCAATATTTTTCCACACCAGATAGGCCATTTTATACACATCGGCCGGAGCTTTGAAATAGGTGTAAAATTTCTGGTCACCATTCTTGGCATTAAGGCGCAGGAGGGTAAACTCCCGCACCCTTTCGTTGCCGTTTTTTGCTTTGATCGTCATCTTAATCGTCGCCCGGCCATCTTTGCCGGCATAGTAGGACGCCTGATTGGCACGCGTGATCACTTCATCCGCCGTCAACGCATAGGCCGTGGTCGAAAGCAGTAACAAAACAGCAACAATGATCATTTTTTTCAGGTGTTTATAATTCATCAAGAACTCCTGTCATTATTTGATTAAATCTCGTCTTCCGGCGCAGGACGGCGAAAAACAAAACGCCGCATCAATGTCAACAAACTCGGCAAAACCATCAACGATGCCAACCAGGAAACAGCCATGATGGTCGCCAGAAAAAAGCCCACGGTCTTATACGGCACCAACGGTGCCAGCAACAGCGGGGTAAAACCCACCGAAATGGTAATCGCATTGCGGGTAATGGCACGGGCGGGTTCCTGAAACATCTTCCGGCATGCTTCCGCCCAACTGCCAAGCTGCCGTTCCAATTCACGTGCACGCTGCAAGAAGTGGATTGAGAAATCAACGCTCAAGCCCAGCGTTAACGATGACAACACCGCCACCGGCATATCGTAATCCTTGCCGACCAGACCGATAATACCGTAAATTAGAGTAATGGTTACCGTCAGAGGCACCATCGCCAGCACACCCCACAACACCGAGCGAAACAGCAACATCATCATCACCAGCACAACGACAAAACTGCCCAGCAGTGACGATAACATGCCGTTAACCATCTTCTCCTGCCACACCACATTCAGATAGGTCAAGCCCGCCCAGCGTGTTTTCAGCTCAATGGGAGCCGGATGGCTGTGCAGATAATCGTCAACCTGGGCGACAACGGCTTCCATGTCGCGATTGTCTCCACTTTTCAGTTGAATCCACAGGTTGACCTCACGATAGTCACGGGTGACCAAATGAAACAGGCTATCCTTCTTTTTCATCCCCTCCAGCTGAACAAACACCTGGCCGACAGCCGCAGCCGTATCCGGCACAGCAAACTGTTTTTGATTGCGTTGCGCAAACTCCAGCTGTTCCTCACGACTCGCCTCCGCCGGTGGTGCCACATAGCTCAATTCGTAGGTGGCTTTTTTTAAGGCATCGACCGCCGAGGAACTTTTGCCGACCAATCCGCCTTGACGCAGATAATCCTGCAAACCCTCAACATAGCGCAACATTCGCGGCTGCTTAAACGGCGGTGCCGACACTTCAGCTTCCATCTCCAGAACGAACCCGGCAAATGAGTTATGTGTATAGCTGTCACAGACCAGCAAAGCCTGATCCATCAGCGCTTCACCATTCAGATCCTCACCTTCGGCCAGCGCCTCCAACAGGATCTGCAATTCGATTTGAAATTCAGCGGCAACCTCTGCTTCCAACCCTGCAAGCTCATGCTGCAAACGTTCACGGGTCAGACCATCAGGATCAAGGTAATTGATCTCATCCGCCAGCAGATTCCAGCCCGCCATGATCTGTGTATCGATCTGCTGGGCCTCAATGTACAAAGAGTGAAAACACTGATGGACATCACAGCCGCCGACATGTTGCTGCTGTACCTTCAGCTGCTCTATTTTAGCTTCCAGCCGAGCCACCCCGTCTGGAAATTGTCCACCAAAACGTTGCCTTAGTCGCTGACGCACCAGCTGACGTTGTTCTTCACGATTGCAGGCATCGGGGCTAACTTCAGCAAACGTCAGATAGGCAGTATAGGTCCCGGCAAAATGTTCATTAAGCACCGCATCTGCAACACGGATATCATGCGAAGGCGTGAACCATTTGACCGGATTGTCATTGACCGAGATACGGCTGATACCGTAACCCGCCACAACCAACAGTACCAATGTAATAAACACAACAATATTGCTATAGCGAAAGCTGATTCGCCCCATCAGTGCCAACAATGGCGACATCGGGGTGGCGAGATGATGGTCCTCATGTCGTCCTGACAATTGAGTAATCTTTTGTTCCGACACCATCAACATGATATAGGCCGGAATCAAGGTCATGCTCAACAACCAGGCCACAGCGACACCAAAGGCAACGTGCAATCCAAACACCTGCACCGGCGGTATGGGGGTAAACGCCAATGAGGCAAAGCCGGCGATCGTGGTCAAACTGGTATAGAGCATCGGCTGAAAGAGGTGGCCGATAACACAGCGAATGGTTTCCGCCTTATTGCCAAAACGATGGTAGCTGTCAAAAAACTCGCTGAGAATGTGAACGGCATCGGCGACGGCAATCGGCATCAGAAAGATCGCAATCATCGAACTCATGATATGGACATCGTAACCGAGTCCGATCAACAGACCCATGGCGCTGACAACACTGAACACCGCGACCATCATCGGAGCAACAATCAGCGAAACGTTTCTGAAGAACATCAGTAACAGCAGAAAGATCACCACCCCGGCCATGGGCGCGGAGGTCGCCATCTGAATCAGCATCTCGACACCAAAGGTATCCTCAGCCACCGGCAGGCCGGTGATCAGCACCCGATCTTCTTCAGGCCAGTCCGCCGTCAAGGTTCGCACCAGATTGGCGACATTGTAACTATAGGGCTTGGCGGTGATGGGGATATACAGGCAGATGGCGCGCTGATCTTCGGAGACCAATGTCCCATGATAGAGCGGGTTGCCCATGGCGTCAGCAGCAATCTGTTGTGCCTGGGCTTCCGTCTGCGGCGGATGCTCCATCAGATATTCGAGCTTAAGTGAGCCGAATTCAGCTTGCTTGATATTATCGACAACACTGGGTGCGATCAGTTCATGACCGATGATCACACTGCGCCCGTCATCATCAAAGAGCTGGTTCGGGTTGTGATTGAAAACGTGTCCCAAGAGCTTCTGCCATATCGAATCCGGTGTCAGATCCAGTTTGAGCCGCCCTGAAGGCTGCCCGGCTTGAGGCGGCAGAACAATCTCCGGTTTTCCGGTCTCGCCACGCTGCAAAAAAAGCAACTGCCGGGTCAGTGTATCGATCCGGTTCAAGGTTGCGACATTGAACACTCCAGACGGATGCTGCTCATTGACAATGCCGACAATAACGAAATCATACAGCGCGTACTTCTCTTTGACTTCGTGATGAAAAATCCGCACCGGTTCATCGGCGGACAACATATTCTCGGGATCGTTATCGAATTTAACCTGCGGGAACTGCAACGCAAACAATACGACAGCGATCAAGACGGCCAGAATCACCCACAGCGGGCGTTTCAAGCTGAATTCTGTTAAAGCGAGCTTCATGGTTCTCTCCTCAGAGAAATTAACGCCATTTCGGCGTTAATTTTAACATAGCGACAAGCCACGGTCAATATCAATATATATAAGAAAAACTATATATTTTTCATAAAAAACCCCTCTTGCTGTTTTCTGCAAGAGGGCTCCTGTATTCAATCTCCCGATTTAAAAAATCAGCTATCTGTAACGGTCTCGCAAAAAACGAATCAGATGGCTAAGCAAAAATTTCGTCCCACAAGGCGTAATGGTTTTTCAAGGGTGAAGGCATACATGGTGTATGTCGAGGTCTTGAAAAAACGCTGCAACGCTGTAGGACGGACTTTTTGCGACGCCATCATCAGTCCGTCAGGCAGAATTGATCGACCAATGCCACAACTTTGGAAACATCCGGCTTGCTGGTAAAGTCATCGGCACCAACCTCATCACACTTGTGGGAGGTATTTTCGTTAATCAGGCTGGAATACATCACCACTTTGATCTGACGCAGCACCTGATCCTCTTTAATTCGCCGACACAGGGCCAGACCATCCAGCTCAGGCATCTCGATATCCGAGACCACCAGCACCGGCAACTCCCCTTCCTCGCGAGCCTTTACAATCCCTTTCCAACAGGCCAGGCCATCACCAAAGCTCTGAACTTTTGTGTAGCCGGCCTTCTGTAAAACGCGCATGATCCCCTGACGGATAATCGCCGAATCTTCGGCAAAGAACAGCTTAACATCGCCACGGTCTTCCTTGCGCTTCGGCGTCATCATGTCCGGATCTTCTTCACCGGTCTCATAGTGTTCGCCACTACCGAAGATCTCGTAGGCAATATGCTCCATATCGACAATCAGAATATCACGCTCCGCCACGGTAACGGTGCCGGTAAAACGGGGACGGTAACTCTCGAAGAATTGATCCATCGGCTTAACCTGCGACCACGATAGACGGTGGATCTGGTCAACACCATCGACCAGAAAAGAGATCACGGCGTCATTGAATTCACAGATCAACACAACCTGACGGGTTTGAACATCACTTTCAGATACTGCCGACACTTTGCTCTCATCAAGCCCCTTGCCAAGATGCTCAGCCAGGTTAATCAGCGGGATCGTGTCTCCACGCAGCAACAAGGTACCAAGCATAGAGGGATGGGAGTCGGGCAGGACAGTCAGCTCTTCACGACAAAAAGGGACAATTTCCCTGAGCTTATGGACGTTAATTCCGAAGGATTGATCATACAGGTAATATTCGAGGATTTCGAACTCATTGGTTCCGGCTTCGAGTAAGATTCCCTGTTTTTCCGTTGCTAAAGCACCCGTCATATTATCCTCATTTCTATAGGTTGCAGTCGTCAATATTTAGAAAAGCATTTTATTGCATACCGCAATAGTAAGTGAACACGGCCTTTTACCATCTAGCAACAGTCCTGCCAAACCACAAAACAATTTTCACATATTAACCAGAAAAACAGCTTGACCACAATGTTTTACAGCCGTTAGTGTTTCAGAACGACTCAATCGGCGACAAGTACACAGAATTTTAATAACAGGGGAGGCCCAATGAAATGGATGAAGGGAGCGATTTTCGCTCTGATTACGTTTTTTGCCTTATGCAGCAACGGCTATTCGCGGGACATGAGTGTTCTTGAGCAATGGAAACCGGCATTTGATCCATCGACTGCCGAATATCACTATATCTTATCCAATATTGACCATCCGGCTATTGCCGGTATCGGCGTGGGTTACCGCATCCGCGACCGGGTGTGGGAACTCTCCAAGGGACGTATCTATGTCGATTTTCGGCCGTTGGCTCAACTGGGCGGCGAAAAGGATGTCGTGCGCAAACTGAAGTTGGGAGCCGTTCAGGGGATGCTCTGTTCATCAGTTATGGCCGCCAATGTGGCGCCGAAGCTGGGCATTGTCAACCTGCCGTTCATCATCGATTCATCGGAAAAACTGGAGACATTCCGCAACACGCCTGAATTATTTGAGCCCTTCAGCCAAGCCGCCAGCCGGTCAGGCATTCAAGTGATCGATTTTACCGGCTATGGCAGCTACGGCTGGGCAACCACCACCCCGGTGAGAACCTTGGCTGAAGCTAAAAAGGTTAATTTCCGCATAGCACAGGCGCCGGTCAACAAAGACACCTATCAAGCGTGGAAACTCAAATTTACCGTCATGCCGTGGCCCGATGTCCCTCAGGCCCTGCAGACCGGTGTCATCGATGGCCTCGATCACACCCCCATGGTGTGCAGCATTACCAAAAAGTTTGACGTCGCCAAGTACTTCACAAACCTGCATTACACCCAGGGGTTGTACATTCATATGGTCAACAAGCGCTGGCTGAACCAGTTACCGCAAGAACTGAGAGAGATCTTCCTGCAGGTGGTCAAAGAGGAAAGTGCCATTGCCCGCAAGCAGACAGAGCTGCAACAAGCAGAGCAAATCCGTGCAGCACAGGCCGATGGCGTACAATTTTTTGAGCTCAGCGATGCCGATCGCCGGCAGTTAAAACAGAAGGCTCAGCCCGTTTATGACAAGTGGGGGGTAAAAATCGGCCAAGACTATCTGAAAAAAGTACAAACGCGTTTAAAATAAAAACAACTCGTGCCATAACCCGCATCGAACCCACCGTTCGCTCAAAACGAACGGTGGGTTTACGTTTCTCTTACGCCTGAACTGTTTTTTGATCCCAGCAAAAAAGGGTAAAAAACCAACCCCTTTCTCTTCCCCAATCCCCTCCCATGCTGCTATAGAAACAAAACAGGGACGAAAGCAACCTGAGACTATTTAACCAGCGCCAAACAAAACCAAGCACAACAACCACAAGGACTAAACACTATGCTAAAACGACTATTGTTGGTCGGCCTCCTCATCCTGCTGTGCTCTGCCTCCATGGCCACTGCAGCCAAAGAAAATCCTCTGGCTAAATGGAGTCCTGATTTTGACCACTCTAATGCCGAATTCACCTATATGCTGTCCAACGTCTCTCATCCTGCCATTGAAGGCGTTGGTGTTGGCTTCCGTATCCGTGATCGCGTCTGGAAGGAAACCAATGGCCGTCTCTATGTGGACTTTCGCCCCCTGTCCCAGCTTGGCGGTGAGAAAGATGTCCTGCGCAAGCTGAAAATGGGCGCCATCCAGGGGATGATGTGCTCCTCTGTTGCCGCTGCGAATCTGGCACCAAAGCTCGGTATTGTCAATCTACCCTATGTTGTCGATAGTTTTGACAAACTCGACAAATTCCGCGCTACCTCTGAATTGTTTACCCCGTTCAGCGAATGCGCACTGTCCCAGAAGATCCGCGTTCTCGACATCACCGGTTATGGAACCTACGGTTGGGCAACCACGACACCGGTCGCCAATTTAGAGGACGCCGCACAGGTCAATTTCCGCATTGCCCAAGCCCCGGTAAATGCAGACATCTACAAGGCATGGAAACTCAAATTCACCGCTCTGCCATGGCCTGATGTTCCTCAGGCGCTGCAAACCGGCGTCATCAGCGGACTCGATCACAGCCCGATCGTCTGCAACATCACCAAAAAATTTGAGATTGCCAAATACTTCACCGAAGTCAACTATGCTCAGGGGCTGTTTATCCACCTGGCCAACGAGCGCTGGTTGAAAAAGTTGCCGAAAGATGTTCGCGCCACCCTGCTGAAAGTTATTGCTGAGGAAAGTGCCGACACCCGCGCTCGCACCCGCGTTCAACAGGATCAGCAGATTGCCGCAGCCAAAGCGGCCGGTGTCACCTTCTATCAACTCACTGCCGAGCAGAAGCAAAAACTTGTCGATATGGCAGCACCCGTGTATAAAAGGTGGCAAGAAAAGATTGGCGCGGACTATCTGGCCACCGTTCAGCAACAACTGGGACAGTAAAAACCCCACACCATGCAGAACAGCAAAGGCCGGAGAGTTTCCTCTCCGGCCTTTTTTTATGTGCATAATTCTTTATTACCCCACACAGCGGGACACCTTCATGTTGAAAAAACTGTTTCGCCGCATCGACAAAACCTTCTCCTTTGTTGAGGATTGGACACTGGTTCTTGTCGTCTGCGTGGCGCTTCTTTCCGGTCTAACCAATATCATCCTGCGCAAAACAACCAGCATCAGTCTCTACTGGTCCGACGAAGTGGTTCGCAAGACCATCTTTATCTGCACCTATGTCGGCTGTAGCGCTGCCATTCGGCAGCGGGCTTTGATCCGCATTGATGCCCTGCCGCAGATTATTCCGGTATCGCGCAAGTTTTTCAATGTGATCAACCACCTGTCGACCATGGTGTTTGCCGGACTGCTCACCTGGCTGGGCTGGGGGATGTTACAAGATGTCTACGCCGATGAATATGCCACAACAGCGACCTTGCAGATACCGGAATGGTATTTTTATGCGATCCTCCCCATGGTCGGAATCATGATGTTTATCCGAACCATCATGCTCCTGAGCGAAGATCTCTTCTTCCCGCCTGCCGCTGACAATGACTAACCATCGGGATACCTATAATGGATAATGCTCAACTGCTAATAATGGCTCTACTGCTGGGGTCAATGGCCGCCACGGTGCCTGTTTTTATTGCGCTGTTTTTCACCGGTCTGGCCGGACTGACCCTGGTTGTCGGCATCGATCCACGCATCGTTATCGAAATTCTCTACCGCAGCATGGACAAATTTGCCCTGATTGTGGTGCTGTTTTTCGTGCTGTGCGGCAACATTATGACCACCGGCAGTATCGTCCAGAAATTAATCAAAACCGCCAACGTACTGGTCGGATTTCTCCCCGGCGGCCTGGCCATGGCCGGCATTCTCGCCTGCGGTTTTTTTGGCGCCATCTCCGGTTCCACCGTCGCCACGGTGGTCGCCATCGGCGGATTTATGATTCCAGCCCTGATCGAACATGGTTACGATGAACAATTCAGCGTCGGTGTGATGACGACGGCACCCATCCTCGGTGTCATTATTCCACCATCCATCGCTATGATCCTGTACGCCATGATCACAACGGATTCCCTCGAAGCGCTATTCTTAACCGGCTTCATCCCCGGCTTTATGATCATGCTGGCCATGTCGTTATACGCCTGGATTTTCTGCCGCAATCACGGCATGGAACGTCGTCCGCGCCCTAAGGTTGGTGAATCCCTCGCCGTTTTACGCGAAAGTATCTGGGCTCTGTTGCTACCGGTCATCATCTTTGGCGGCATCTATTCCGGTATCTTTACCGCCAATGAAGCCGCGATTGTCGCCTGCGTTTATGCCTTCTTTGTAGAACTGTGCATCCATCGCGATATGAAGGTCAAAGACGTCAAGAAAGTGATTGTCTCCTCGGCGGCCACCTCGGCCAGCCTGCTGGTGATTGTCGCCGGTGCTTCCGTGTTTGGCGAATACCTGACCTTTGAGCAGATTCCCGAGCACATTGCCAATGCCGTCGTCAGCAACTTCCATTCGCCGTGGTCCTTTTTACTGGTGGTCAATGTCCTGCTGCTGTTTGTCGGCATGTTCATGGACATCATCTCCGCCACCATTATTCTGACGCCCATTTTCCTGCCGTTGCTCGCCGAGTTCAACATCGACACCCTGCACTTTGGCTTGATCATGACCCTGAACCTCGGTATCGGCTACTGCACCCCGCCGTTGGGGGTCAGCCTGTTCATTTCCGGTGCCGTCGCCAACCGCAGCATGCTCTATGTGGCCCGCGCCGTCATGCCGTTTTTGCTCATTCAGATCGCCATTCTGCTGCTGCTGACCTTCTGGCCAGACCCCGTTCTGTTGCTACCCCGGCTGTTTTTCGGCTATGGTCAATAATGTAAAAACTGATTAACCACGAAACCCACGAAGAACATGAAAGTAAAAACAGAATCGAAAACCCGTAGGAGATTCTTATGGCAGCTAAAATCCTGGTTCCCATTCGTGAAGGCATTACCAGCGAAGCCACCCTCAAGTCGCTCATCGCCCTCAAAGAGCAGTTCACTGCGCCGATCACCCTGCTGCATGTGGTCAACCTGAAAAAAATGGATTACCGGATGATCCCCGACTTTCAGATCGACATGATTCGCGAACAGGCCACCCGCAGTGGAGAAAAACTTCTTGCCAGGCAAACAGCCCGACTCAAAGAAAAGGGGCTTGATGTCACGGCCCGATTGGAATCCGGCTTTCCCAAGGATGTGATCTGTTCCATCGCCAACGATGAGGAGTTTTCACTGGTGGTGATCGGTCGTCATAGCAAAGGGGAGATCCGTGACGTACTGTTCGGCTCGGTGTCCAATTACGTTTTACATGGCGTTAAGTGCCCGGTTCTGCTATTTTAGTTAAAAAATGGACTATATTGATAGTCCAATAAATAGGAGTTCAACATGGAATCAATCTGGCCCTTACTGGGCTTTATCGCCGTCTGGCTTATTCTTAAACGCTGGGTTTTTCCCAAAATCGGTATGGGCTGAGGTCCACGTCAGTGTGATCTTCCGGTACGGAAGCCCAAACAAGCCTCAGAGCAAAAAGAAAAAGAAGAAAAGAATGAAAAATAAAATGCGCCCCGCAATTGCGGGGCGCATCTGTTTTAACACAACTCGAACAGAATCTAGCCGGTGTATTCAACCTGGAAGCCCGCTTGATCGACTAAATCATCCAGACTGTCAACCCCCGGATAGGATCCAACATCGGTCAGGGTAATATTGGTCACCCCATCCTGGCCTGTAATGGTCAACATCAGATCGCTGCCCGCAACGGCAATAGACAGCGCAACATCGCCAGGATCCAAACCACCATCACTATCGAGATCCATCACATCCGTCAACTGAAGCACATCCGTATCGACATTGAAATCATCCACAACCAGATCTCCCTCGCCACCATTGGCGCTGAAGCTGTAGATCATCGACTCAGTATCCATCACCGCCTGCATCCCTTCCAGACCGGCAAGCGTGGTCAGGGCCGTATAGTTGTTGACATTGAAGATCAGGTCGGCACTGTCCGTGGCATCGCCATCGCTGATGGTATAAGTGAAAACATCCTGGCCCGGCGTCATCTCATCGGTTAAACTGTAGGTATATTCACCATCGGAACTTATCGTCAAGGTGCCATAGTCCCCGGTCAGCGTTATCTCATCCACCGGATCACTCGGATCAGTGGGATCATCGGTCAACGGGGTACCGTCAACGTCAATCACCGTCAAGAAGTCACTATCGATATCAGAGTCATTGTCCAGCACATTGCCGTCAACTTCTGTGTCTGGATTAACCTGACCGGCCAGGCCGAGGAAGTTGCCGCCGATCCCTTTGGCATCAAGATCCCAAGTAGAATTGACGCTATAGGTATCGGCCTCGCTGTCAATCGACAATGCCGAAGCCTCGCCACTGTTGCCGGTGGAAGTCACAACATAGAGTAGACCATCACTGCCCGCCACCAGACCGTAAACGCTGCTGAAGGCATCACCGTTCAAGGTATCAATATCCGGCAGACCACCATCAAGTTCGATGTTGCCGTAATCATCCAGGTTGATCTCAAAAAACGCACCGTTGGACGAAACAGTGTACAGGTTACCGTTGAGCAACACCAGATCGGCCAGATCGTTGGATGAACCACTCAAATCGTAACTGTCCATGATCTCAACCGTACCGGGATCAACCACGAACAGGGTGCTGCCGCCCAGTACATAGAGTTTTTCCTCGCCACCGATGACGCCGAAGGTAAAACCGTCGATGTCGTTGCCGATCTCTTCGGGAAGAAGAAATTGCGGGGTCAGTTCACCGGTTGAAATATCAATAGTAGACAGCTGACGATTGGAGTTCTCTGCCCCCCACAAGGTACCGCTGGAATCGTAGGAGAGTTCATCAAACTTCACGTCGACATCGAACAAGCTGCTGTAAACATTAGGATCTTCAGGGTCAGTAAGGGTGACCAGATAGAATCCAACCGGCATGGTGTTGGTAGAGCCGATCAACACCGCAGTATTCACCGCTTGGCCGTCATCAATCGCCAGCGGCGGATCGTTGTCCGGAATAACATCGATGTAAGCGGTAGCCTGGGCAGTGCCACCAGCGCCATCGCTGATCTCATAGACAAAGCTGTCGTTGCCGTTGAAATCCGCATCCGGAGTATAGGTGAAGGTACCATCGGCATTGAGATCCAGCGTACCGTTGGCAACATCGGCAACCGGTATGGTGTTCACCGTCAAGGTATCGAGATCAAGGTCGTTGTCGTTGGCCAGTACTGTCGGATCGATCGTACCATCCACCACCAACGCCACGTCTTCATCGGTAACGTACGCATCATCGACAGCGGTCGGCGCATCATTGAGCGGATTCACCACAATGTAAGCGGTGGCCTGGGCGGTGCCACCGGCACCATCGTCGATCTGATAGACGAAACTGTCGTTGCCGTTAAAGTTATCGCCGGGTACGTAGGTGAAGGTGCCGTCAGCGTTGAGGGTTAAGCTACCATTGGTCACGTCGGTAATCGGTGTGGTATTCACCGTCAAGGTATCGAGATCAAGGTCATTGTCATTGGCCAACACTGTCGGATCGATCGTGCCATCGACCACCAACGCCACGTCTTCGTCGGTGACATAGTAATCATCGGCGGCTTCTGGAACATCGTTGATCGGAATGACGGTGATGTTAGCGGTCGCCTGGGCGGTACCACCGGCACCATCGCTGATCTGGTAGACAAAGCTGTCGTTGCCATTGAAGTTATCGCCGGGTACGTAGGTAAAGCTGCCGTCGGCGTTAAGGGTCAAGCTGCCGTGACTCACATCGACAACCGGCGTGGTATTAACGGTCAACGTATCGAGATCAAGATCGTTGTCATTGGCCAGCACCGTCGGATCGATCGTGCCATCGACCACCAGAGAAACGTCTTCGTCGGTTTCATAAAAGTCATCGGCAGCCACAGGAGCCGCATTTCCCCCAAGAACCGCCGCGTCATCTTCCAGCTCCGTGCCCGTAGTACCGGGCAGCGCACCGGGATCTTGCACCCCCAGGCGACCAACCCCGGCAATCGTCTCACCCATATCACTGCGGTAGGTTCCGACACCGCCGCTGCCCAAAGCAGGGCCGGCGGCCGGAGCCAATTCGGTATCCGCATAGGAAAAAATCACCGCATCGCCCGGTAACATGGTGCCATCGGCCATCATCAGCGTCGGCGGATTATCTGTAGCCGCCAGAGCTGCAAAATCCTGTAATACCAGGGTTGAACCATTTTCGAAGCCCAGTTGCAGATCACCGCCAACCACCGTCATCTCGACATCATCCAGACTGAAAGCGATGGGCACTTCGGCCCCGGCCTGGACAGCAACCACCTCGACGGCATTGGCCGCAGGAATGGTCATAGCCGCCGGAGACATTGTCTCACCGCGTACACTGTTTTCTTGCCCAGCTTGTTGATTGCTCTCAGTTGTCGTGGTTGGTGTCTTTTCGTCTGCCATGGTGGCCTCCTGATCTGTTTTATGTTGGGTTTCGGCTCCAGTCTTAATGACGATATTTATTATATCTTTTAAGTATAGCGCAGTTTAAGAAAAGCACCACGACACAAGGACTTATCGTGTTTTTTATAAACCGTTGGAATTATTCCGTCATGGCAACGTCGTACCTTATCGGCCCAATCTCCTGAACCTAATTCCAGGTGATGGGTGGCGGCTGATAAAAAAACGGGGCGGCAATTTCGCCGCCCCGCTGGTTATAAGTTATAAAGAATTTAGCTGCTGCCGAACTCGACATTGATCGCAGCAGTAGCATGGTCAATCATATCCTGTAGGGTATCGCAACCAGTAGTATAGTCCCCGGTGGAATTGATCCCTTCCAGAGTAACGCTTTCTATGCCGCCGCCGCTGAGAGTAACGTCTGCACCAAGCACATCAACTTCAACACTGCCGGCATCGAGTTCAAGGACATCCGTAAGGTGCAAGACATCTCCTTCCATCACGCTAAAGTCGGTAATGGTATCGATCCCTTCGCCGCTGGCAAAGATGAAGGTGTCTGCGCCAAGCCCACCAGTCAGCTCATCATCGCCCTCGCCACCAACCAGGATATCGTTGCCGCTATCTCCGGTAAGAGTATCATTGCCGTCATAGCCAAGCAGTGTCGATGCCTGACCGGGGTCGGCCACAAGGGCATCTAAACCACTGTCATCACCATCAGTCCCAGGGACAAACTCATGGTCATCCGGACTGAGAAGAACCTGGATGCCGTTTTCTACCAATACACTGTCGCCATCCCCGTCGGTAACCGCCAGATCAAAGTCCATGCTAACCATTGCGCCAGGATCGAATGCCGAAGCACCAAAGCCTTCCAGTGAGAATGGAGAACCATCATCATAGTGGTATTCAACGGTTGTAAAGCCAGCATCGTCGGTAAAAACGACGACCGAATCGCCATCGACAATACCGGTAATGGTGACGGTTCCATCGGAGGAGTTAAATGTAATGGGACCAGGGTCAGAGACTGTATACTCAAAGCCGTTGAGAACAACCGTATCGATATCAACAGGCGCGTAATCGGTGTCGCCAGTTATGTCATCAAGATCAAGATCAGGATCATCGAAAGCCCCGATGGATACGGTAGCCGAGCCGCTATTCAGATGGAAGGACGTTTCCGCACCATTGACCAGGACACGTTCGTCAAAGGCATGGTCTACTGTAGCAGGATCATATTCATCTGATATCGGTGTGCCGCTGATGTTTTCAACAAAATCAACGCGTAGACCTTCGCCACTACCAATGCCCTGACCGCCGCCACCACCGGATGCTCCTGCCCTGTTCGCCGTGGCGTTGACCTGATCTCCATCATCGCCAGTCGGGGTAACAAGTACGCTGGGCAGATCATTGCCGGAAAGATCCTCGTAGTAGACATAGTTGGTGTTGCCACCTTCGAAATTCCAGGTGCCCGTATTCGTATTGAATTCACCAATACCGCCATCAACCTGCTTGAGCAGATCAAAGGAATAGGTGTCGGTAGCCGAACCGAGGGCGCCATCAAGGTTCAGCATGACGGTAAAAGCACCGGAGCTAGTAATATCGGCCAGAGCCGCATCATAGTCGATGCCGGTACCGGCCAATGTCGACCCAATCAGTTGTGTGCCGTCAGTGTAAAGATAGATAGTCTGTGAATTTGCCGTGTAGCCACTGTCCATACCCTGACTATCGATTACGAACTGTACGGTACCACCTTGGTCCGCCCCGTAGTTGTCATCAACATTGGTATCAAAATCAAGGGGAACGGTTGTACTTTCAGCAATGTTGTTGACGAGATAAGCCGTATTCGGATCAACGGCTGTCGGACCGTCGTCGTTAATGGCAATGGTCAACGTCTCTGCGGCATCTATGCCGTCTGTTGCTGTTGAGTCGCCGTCGGAGTCAATGACGCGGGTCGCAAAGTTATCAAACACCTGGTCAGCAGGACCAACGGCGGTGGTGTTGGTGTGGTCCAAGGTGTTGTCGCTTAACGTGTAGCTCCAACTGTAATTGCCGCTGCCGTCGCCGGTAACGGTCAATGTGCCGTAGTCACCATCTACGATTGTCGCTCCGCTGGCCGCGATGGGTACCCAAGCATCACTGGCATTTTCTACGGATAGTGTACCGCTGTCGTTGCCGGTGGTGATGGTGAACGTACCGGTTGTGGTCTCGTTCGGGCTGATGGAATCACTGCCGTCGCTCAATGCAGCTTCGTCTACCACGCCGTCGGTGA